>JALVWI010000133.1 GCA_027038335.1 Campylobacterales bacterium
ATATCTCATTGATAGCGGCAAAATCACCCATATCAGCTAAAAATATAGTAGTCTTAACTACTCTATCCATAGAGCTTCCTGCCTCTTTTAAAACTTCACTCAAATTTTTCAAAACTTGCTTAGCCTGCACTTCAACACTACCGTCTAAAAATTCTCCCTCAGGTGTCAAAGCGATCTGCCCTGAAGTAAATACCATATCTCCTACTTTTATAGCTTGAGAGTATGGACCTATTGCTGCCGGGGCTTTGTCTGTGTGAATATATTGCATATTTTTCTCCTTTTTATATATTATTTAAATATTTCTCAATTGCTAATCTTCCATGAAAAACACCTAAAATATCAACTTGAGTTTCATCTTTTATCAAATAAGCTATTCTATAATGTCCATATAATAATATCCTTATCTCTTTATCATTTTGATTTTTATAAATATATCCTGCTCTTAAAAATGTTTTTAATATCTGAGCTTTATTATAGATATCATTTATAACTTTTTTAGCTATTAGCGGATTATCTTTTGAAATATAGTCATATATATCTTTTAGCCAATTTTCCGCTTCTTTAGTCCAACTAATAACTACCATTTTTCTATTTTATTTTTCATCTCTTCATTAGATATTATATTATTGTTTTTAGAGTCTCGCAAACCGTTTTTTATCATTTTATCAAAGATTAACTCTCTAATAATATCATCATAAGATGAATCTTGCGGTAATGTTTCAATAACTCTTTTAGCCTCTATTGTCGGCACTATCTCTTGATGTGATGATTGAAGTTGCATAACAAACTCCTACATAATAAATTTAAGCAATGAAGCATTTATCATGAAATTTGAATCAATAAATCTCTAAATACTTCATACAAGCTTTCAACCTCTTTTAAAGTTGTTCGCTCATTTATAGAGTGTATTGTATCATTTTTTACACCAAATTCAACAGTATCTACTCCAAACTCACCAAAAAATCTAGCATCACTTGTACCGCCTGTCGTACTTAATTTTGGGGTGATACCCGTGATATTTTGTATAGATTTTGAGATAGATTTTACTATTTTTGAATTTTTATCAGTCAAAAACGGTTTTGAACTTTGATTTATCTCTAGCTTAAAAGGCAAACCTTTAAACTTCTCTTTTACAAAATGCTCAACTAAAGATGCTGATGTTTGAGTAGAATTTCTTACATTAAACATCATTTTAAGATCATTTGGAGTTACATTTGTTACTTCCATACCTGCTCTTATATCGGTGATGACAAATTGACTCGGCTCAAAATTTTCATCGCCCTCATCTAAGTTTACTCCGGCAATTTTAGGAAGTATGGGGGCTATAAGATTGATAGGATTGGTAGCTTTTTTGGGATATGCCGCATGTCCTTGTTTACCGTAAAGCTCCAACTTGCCGTTTATAGAGCCTCTTCTTCCTATCTTTATGGTATCTCCAAAAACTCTTTCACAAGTAGGCTCGGCAACCACGGCAAAATCAGGCATAAAATCTCTCTCTTTTAGATATTTTAGCACTTCAACAGTTCCATACTTTGCATCACCCTCTTCATCACTTGTTAAAAGTATAGATAAAGTTCCTTTAAATTCCTCCGCCTCTTTACAAGCTTTTAGAAATGCACAAACCCCGCTCTTCATATCCTGAGTACCTCTAGCATATACAAAGCCGTTTTTTTCAGTAGGCTCAAAGGGATCACTACTCCATCCTTCACCGGGAGGAACTACATCCAAATGTCCCGCAAAACAAAGATGTTTACCATTACCAAACTGTTTATGTAAAAAAAGATTTTTAACTCCGTTTTTATCAACTCTAACAGCTTCAAAATCATCCATATATTCTTCTATAAAATCCATAGCCCCACCGTCATCGGGAGTGATAGACTTAAAACTCAATAGTTTAAAAAATAACTCTTTTATATCCAAATTCTATCCTTTATATTTACCATATTTTATCAAGATCGATTTTGTAAAAAATGGACCTACTAGTTCATGTATCAAAGTAGTTGCTATGATGACATTTAGTATGATAGGAGCAATAGTTTCAAAGTCGGTAAGCTCTTGAAGTGAAAGTGCTAGACCTATAGCGATACCTGCTTGAGGAAAAAGTGCGATGCCAAGATATTTTCCTATATCATCTCCCGCATTTGATAGTTTTGATCCTACTCTAACTCCTACTATTTTACCTACAATTCTAAATAAAACATACACAATAATCGCCAAAGGCATCTGAGTAATAAATGAAAAATTTAAATGCATTGCCGAAATGGTAAAAAATAGCAAAAATATAATATCTTTTAAATGATGGTCAAACTCTTTTTTTACCAGAAAAAAGTTTTTTGATAAGTTAGCGGCTACCACTCCCATAACAAGTGATGCCATCAAAGGCTCCAAAGAAAAATATTGTGCGGTACTGTAAACGATAAATATCATTCCCAAAGTTGAAGTTGTTTTTACACCTTTGCTTTTTTTAAAAACCCTATCAATCACTTCAGATATAAAAGCACCGACTGCACCTAGTAAAATAGAAAAAAATATATTTTTAATGATGTTAACAAATAGAGCAATATCCATAGAACTTGAATCTATAAAAGTTTTTGAGATGATAACAATAAAACTAAAAAAAATAAGTGCAAAAGCATTATCCATCGCTACGATACCGAGTAAAAATGAGTTAAATTTTCCTTTTGCTTTTATCTCATGAC
>JALVWI010000134.1 GCA_027038335.1 Campylobacterales bacterium
TCGAAAGAGGTATCAAAGAGCATACCGCAAATGCTTCACTTATTAAGTTAAACCAAATAGGAACAGTTAGTGAAACAGTTGAAGCTGTAAAACTTTGCTTTGAGCATAATTGGAGAGCTTTTGTTTCACACCGTTCAGGTGAAACTTGTGATACATTTTTGGCTGATTTTACGGTAGCTATGGGAACTGGGCACTTAAAAACCGGCTCAGCCTCAAGAAGTGAAAGACTTGCTAAGTACAATAGACTTCTTGAGATAGAAGCTAGACTTGGTGATAGAGCAAAATATTATTGGAGATAAAATGCTAAGAAGCGACCCATCTACAAATATAGCGATACCGAAACTTCCAAAAGAGATAGAGGGGCTTAGAAAAATCTCTTTAAATCTCTGGTGGAGTTGGAATCCAAGAGGTAAAGCACTTTTTAAACATATCAGTCCATATCTTTGGAAAGAGAGCGGACATAATCCTATAAAACTTTTAAAAAGTTTATCAAATGAGGATTTTGCTGATTTGATAAATAGTGAAAAATTTATGAAAGAGTATAGATATGTTTTAACTCTTTTTGAAAATTATATAAATAGTGCAGATCAAAAGGAAAAATCTTTACCGGTAGCTTACTTTTGTGCAGAGTATGGGTTGCACCACTCAGTTCCGATATACTCCGGAGGTCTTGGTTTTTTAGCGGGAGATATACTAAAAGAGTCTAGTGATATGAATATACCGATGGTAGGTATCGGTTTTATGTATCCTCAAGGCTATATCAGACAAATTATAGGAAGTGACGGTTGGCAAAACGGTACAAATGAAACCATAGATAAAGATGTAGCTCCTATTGAGAGAGTTTTGGATGAAAACGGAGGTCATTTTACTTTTCAAGTTCCTTTTATAGACCCTCCTATTTATGCAAGTGTATGGAAGATAAATGTAGGAAGAGTTACTTTGTATCTACTTGATACCGATATAGATAAAAATGATCCTTGGGATAGGCAGATAAGTTCACATTTATATGTACCGGATCTCAATCAAAGACTAAGACAACAGATAGTTTTAGGAATAGGCGGATATAAAGTGCTTGAAGAGTTAGGGATCGAGTACTCTATACTCCATCTAAATGAGGGACATCCCGCTTTTGCACTTTTTGAAAGAGTTAGAAGTTTTATGGAAAATGAGAAGTTAACTCTTGAAAGTGCCATTCAAAAAGTAAGGCAAACTTCTATATTTACTACTCATACTCCTTTGCAAGCCGCAACTGATGTTTATAGTTTTGATATGATGAGCAACTATTTTAGTGACTATTGGAAAAGACTTGGTATGAGCAAAGAGGAGTTTTTAAGTCTTGGAGTCAATCCTGATGAGCCTGAAAGCGGCTTTAATATGACGGTATTCGGTTTAAAAATGTGCAACCAAAGAAATGCTGTTAGTAAAAAGCATTGTGAAGTTACAAAAGAGATATGGAAGAGTGTGTTTAAAACAGATAACAAAGATGAAGTACCGATTGACTATATAACAAACGGTGTTCATTTGCCGACTTGGCTATCAGATGAATTGCAAAAAAATTTAGATAAAACTTTGGGAGAAAATTGGCTAGAACTACAAGATGATACTAACTTATGGAGTCAAATTGATAATATAGATAGCAAAGAGTTGTGGGATATACACTATGCAAATAAAATTGCAATGGTAAATTTTATAAGAGAGAGAGTTAGACAAAAGTGGTCAAATGAGGGGATAGACCCACTTGTAGCGATGGCTGAAGGTGTTATGTTAGATCCGGATATTTTAACGATAGGATTTGCAAGAAGAATGACAAGCTATAAAAGAGCTGATTTGATACTAAGAGATTTAGATAGGCTTGAAAAAATAGTTTGCAATAATGAAAAACCGGTACAAATTATATTTGCAGGCAAAGCTCACCCTTCGGATAATCCGGGCAAACAAATGATACAGCACATCTTTAAAACTGCTCAAAATCCTAGATTTAAGGGTAGGATTGCTTTTGTAGAAGATTATGGTGAAGAGGTTGCAAAGTATTTGGTTAGAGGAGTAGATATATGGCTTAATAATCCTCAAATCCCACTTGAAGCGTGCGGAACAAGCGGTATGAAAGCCGCAATTAACGGTACTATTCATTTTTCAAGTATGGATGGATGGTGGATAGAGGGTTTTGACGATGATGACGGCTGGAAAATAGGCTTTCAAACATCAAATGATGAAAAAGATGCAATTTCTATTTATGATACATTAGAAAAAGAGATAATACCTCTTTATTATGACAACACAGATGAGTGGATAAAAAAGATGAAAAAGTCTATTTCAACCATAGCACCTAGATTTAGTGCAAGAAGAATGATGAATGAGTACCTTGAAAAGTTTTATATCACAATAAGCAAAAAGGAGAAGAAATGAAAAGAGTAGCTATAAACGGTCTTGGCAGGATAGGCAACCAAGTCTTAAGACACTACATGAAAAATATGCCTAAAAATTGCAAAATAGTTGCCGCAAATACATCAAGCGTGGAAGATGCGGCTTATCTTTTGAAGTATGACTCAGTTCACGGTAGAGCTGACTTTGATATAAAAACCAAAGGCAATGAAAAGCTTATCATAGGCGGCAATGAGATAACTATCGTTAGCTCTCATGACGCTACAAAACTCCCTTGGAAAGAGTTGGATATAGATATAGTTTTAGAGT
>JALVWI010000135.1 GCA_027038335.1 Campylobacterales bacterium
TATATCTTTTTGTTTTAGTTCATTTATAATATCTTTACTAAAAGGTGGGGTATATCTCATAGCATAAGTGATAACGATAGAATTATCTTTTTCTCTAAGTTTACGGATAAGCTTTATTGTATTTTCTACTAGAGGGGATCTGCCTCCTATTTGTTTATAATTTTCTTTTGCAATTTTTTTTCTTGAGTTTACTATCATAAAAGCGATAAATTTTCTTAATAATTTACTTTTAACGGTAATTATATTTTTATCATTAAACATATTAGTTAAAAAAATTTCAACTTCTTCTAAGTTGTTTGGAGCCCCCATATTAAGAAGAACAACGGCTTTATTCATTTTTATTCTTAATATGATGAAATTTCTAAAGTTATAATACTATCTTGAATACTACTAAGTCCTGACCTCTCGCCTGTTTTTAGGTATCTTAAAAAAGCTTTCAATTCTCTTTCTAAAGGTTCCTCTTTTTTTACAAAGCAATTTCTTATAACATAAGAGTTATTTGTTTTGTATTCAGAATATTCAACTAAATCTTGCCCCATCAAATCAGCCTCAAAATACCCTTTTTTTGTAGCAACTTCTATCTTCCTTTTTCTAAAAGGTGTAAGCCAATTTGTTGTGATAGAGGCTACTATCTCATCTTCAAGTTGAAAAGAAAGTATGGCATTGTCTTCATGATGAGTATTTATCTTTTGTGATTTGAAGATGGATTTTTTGACTATTTCACATCCGGTTATAAATCTGATAAGATCTATATCATGTACTGCAAGATCCGTAAGTATACCTACATCAGCAATCCTAGGCGGAAAAGGTCCTACCCTTGTGATGCCGATACTATATATATCTCTATCAATAAGTTCATTTTTTAAAGCTTCTACAACGGGGTTAAATCGCTCAATATATCCTACACAGACTTTAAGACCAAGCTCATTTGCTTTTTTTTCTATAGCAAGAGCATCTTCTACATTTGAAGCAACAGGTTTTTCTATGAAAATGTCAAGTCCGCTGTTTAAACATTTTAAAGCAACCTCTTTGTGTAAAAAAGTAGGTACGACTATGAGTGCAGCGTCAAGCTTTTCATTGTTTAGCATTTCATCTACATCGGTATAAAAAGGTTCTTCGTAATCCTCTTGTTGAATTACATCACAAAGTGCGGTTATATGTACACCTGAAAGTCCTTTTAAAACTCTATAATGGTTTTTTCCCATAGAGCCAAGTCCTATAAGGGCTATTTTTTTCACAATAGTTCCTTTACAATACTATCTTGATCATTTTTACTCAAAAAAGGACTCATCGGCAGGCTCATGATCTCTTTGGATATTTGTTCTGCCACTTCAAAATCACCCTCTTTATATCCTAAGTACCTAAAGCATTCTTGCAAATGAAGAGGTGTGGGGTAGTGTATGGCGGTCGGGATACCTTTTTTGTTTAAATGCTTTATAATTTTTTCTCTATTTTTAACTCTTATGGAGTATTGTGCATATACTGAACTTCTATCATTTTTGATATAAGGAGTTATGACATTGCTATCTTTTAGTAGCGTAGTATATCTCTTTCCTATATTTTCTCTTTGCTTTATTTCATTTGGAAAATATTTTAATTTTACTAACAACACCGCTGCTTGTATGGCATCAAGTCTTCCGTTTATACCTATATATTTATGTTTATATCTCTCATTTTGTCCATGATTTAAAAGCATTTTTATCTTTAAAGCCAACTCTTCATCATCGGTAAAGATAGCTCCGCCGTCACCATAACATCCAAGAGGTTTTGAAGGGAAAAAGCTAGTACATCCTATATCGCTCAAATTGCACGAATTTTGACCTTTATAAGTTGCACCAAAACTTTGACAACCGTCTTCTATCACTTTTAAGTTATATTTTTTTGCTATTTTATTTATCTCATCCATATCGGCAGGTTGTCCATATAATGAGACTGGAAGCAAAGCTTTTGTATTTTTTGTTATCTTTTGTTCGATTTTTTTAGGGTCAATATTGTAAGTTTTTTCATCAATATCTACAAATACAGGAGTTGCCCCAAGAAGTGAGATCACTTCTGCAGTTGCTATAAAGGTAAAAGGAGTAGTTATAACTTCATCACCCTTTTTTATATCCAATGCCATTAAAGAAAGAAGTAGTGCATCTGTTCCGCTTGAGCAAACTATAGCTCTTTTTGAGCCGATAAACTTAGCTAATTTTTCTTCCAAAAGAGCAATTTTCTCACCGCCTATGTAGATAGAGCTGTTTAGCACTTCTGCAATCTCACAATCAATCTCATCTTTATATTTTAGGTATTGTTTATGTAGGTCAATAAATGGAATTTTCATACTTTTCCTTTATAGCTGGCGCGCCCAAGAGGATTCGAACCTCTGACCTTTTGAACCGCAATCAAATGCTCTATCCAGCTGAGCTATGGGCGCAAGTAAAAAAAGATTATAGCTAAAAAATATTTACAAATAGTTGATATAAAAAAAGTTAAAATTATTTTTTTAAAAGCCTATTTTTTATGATATCATAATCATAACTTTTGTATAATTCAACTTCAAATATGTCCCAATAGCTCAGCAGGATAGAGCACTTGATTCCTAATCAAGAGGCCGCAGGTTCGAATCCTGCTTGGGACACCATGACTTTAAAAATTTTTCTAAGTCTTTACTTGAAAGTGGTTTTGAATAATAGTATCCTTGTATTATATCACATCCGTTTTCTAAAAGATACCTTTGTTGCTCTTTGTTTTCAACACCTTCCGCGACAGTTTTATATCCTAAAGTTTTTGCTAAAGAGATGATACTTTTTGCTATTGCACATGCATCCTTGTTAAAAGGTATATCGTCTATAAAAGACTTGTCGATCTTGAGTTCATCTACAGGAAGTTCTCTTAAATAAGACAAAGAAGAGTATCCGGTACCAAAATCATCTATAGATATATCTATGCCTATATCTCTTATCTGATCAAGGATACTACTCCATTGCTTTACATCATTCATTAAGACTGACTCAGTTATTTCAAGATCAAGATAATAAGGAGATAGTTTGCTTTCATTTAGTATATGCTTGATGGAGTTTATAAGATTTTTGTCATCAAGTTGAATTCCTGAAATATTAACAGATATATTTCCACTATACAATTTTTTATCATGCCACTTTTTTACCTGTTTGCATGCTTGAAGCATTATCCAGTTTCCTATCGATATGATAAGTCCGGTTTTTTCTGCGATAGGTATGAATTTGGTAGGATTTATTACCCCTTTTTCATGATTATTCCATCTCAAAAGAGCTTCAAGTCCGACAATTTGGAGATCTTTTGTATCAATTTTTGGTTGATAATATATCTCAAACTCATTTTTTTTGATGCTTTCTCTTAAAAGATTTTCTATGTGTAACTCTTCTTGTATCTTTTTTCCAAGCTCATGTGAATAAAATAAATATCTATTTTTACCTCTAATTTTTGCTTGATACATAGCTGCATCCGCATTTTTTATCAATCCGTCAGAAGTTAAGGCATCATTAGGATATATTGCTATACCGATAGAACAACTTATATAAAAAGTATAATTGTTTATATAAAAAGGTACTTGAATAGATCGGTTTAACTTATTGGCAATTTTAGCTATATCTTCAATATCTTTAATATCTTCTAAAGTTACTATAAATTCATCTCCTCCAAATCTATATACTACATCTTCCTCTCTTAAAACATTTTTCAATCTTTTAGCAGTTTCGATAAGTATATTATCCCCTTCTTTGTGTCCATAATTGTCATTGATGGTTTTAAAATTGTCCAAATCTATAAACATAATTGCCATCAATGTTTTTTCTCTTTTTGCACTTTTTATAGCATGGGCTATCATACTTGACATCATAGTTCTATTTGGTAAACCTGTTAGAGAATCATGCATAGCCATATCTCTCATCTTTGCTTCACTTTTTTTGATTTCGCCAATATCAGTAAATATTGCTATATAGTTTTCTATATCTCCATTTTTATCTTTAAGTGTATTTATACTTAAAAGTTCAGGATATATAGTGCCGTCTTTATGCTTATTCCAAATTTCACCTTTCCAATGACCTTTATCTTCTAGGCTTTTCCACATAATTTTGTAAAATTTTTTTGTATGTATTCCTGAACTAAGGATAGAAGGATTTTTCCTCATTACATCTTGTTTTTCATATTTTGTAATATTGCAAAAAGCTTTATTGACAAAAACTATATAGTTATTTTTATCAGTTATCATGATGCCCTCAGAAGTATCTTTTATAACATTTTCATAAATTTCCAATGCTTTTTGAGACTTTAATTGATCAGTAATATCCCTTGCTATACTATCACTTCCAAGATAATTTCCTTTTTCATCATATCTAGGTGTTATATAAAATTCCAAAAAGAGAATTTGACCGTTTTTATGTCTAAATTTTGCTACACTTTTTTTTAAAGGCTGTTTATTTTTTATAAATTTTTCTCTTGTATTTTTAAAAGATTTTTTATCAATCCAAAATTCTCCTGCATTTTTACCTATTATTTCACTTTGTTCGTAGCCTAAGATATCTTTTACAGAAGGTGAAGCTTTCAATATAATTCCGTTTTTATCTGTTTGAATAAAGATATTAACCATATTGTCTATGATGGATTTCCACTCATTTTTTGCTTGTATGAGATTTTGATTTATTTCATACTCTTTAGTCTTATTATTTATAAAAATTACTACAAAATCTATCTCATTCTTATCATTTACAAGAGGTTTTAAGAATACATCAAGATAAAGTTTTTTACCTGAAAGAACTGAGATATATTCTCCTTCAAAATGTGCCTCTTGATTTTGTAAAGAAATTTTTATACTTTCTAAAAGATTTTTATTTGTTACTCTTTCTAGTATATTAAATCCTATGAGTTCTTTTTTGACAGTATTGAAGATATCAATAGCGGTATTATTTGCATCTATGATCAATCCATCAGCATTAAAATAAATAATTCCGCTCGGAGAGTTTTTAAAAATAGTCTTATAAACTTTTTGGTTAGCATATAAAGTATTTTTCTGATTATTAAAGTTACTCATATCTACAATCATACCTTGCTTAATATTTTAGATACTTTTCTATGATCCATTTTGAAAATGTAAAAGCTGAAGTAAAAGCGGGGGAAACAGCATTTAAAATATGTACTGAATTTTCCTCTTTTTCTACAACAAAGTCTTGCACTAGTTCTAAAGTATTTGTATCTAAAAGTTGTGCCCTGATACCCGGGGTTGTCCATCTATCAAATCCATTTAAATTCATACCGTTTGTAAGCCCTGAAGTAAGCTTTAAAAGATAAGGTTTATAATACTTCCTCACCTCATCATAGGCTAAAGATCTAAATCCAAAAGCATTAGTAAAAAAAAGTTTTGCTTCATAATATAGTATATTTATCATCTCTTTAAAATTAAAGTTATCAAAACCTTTATAATTTTCTCTCCAAAAAGCGGGAATTGCAGTAGGTCCTATTTTTGCACTACCGTCAACCGCATAAGTAAAATGAACTCCCAAAAAAGGGTTTTTAAGGTTTGGCACGGGGTAAGCATTGACTTGAAGGTTAGATCTATTTTTTTTATCTTTTAAGTATATTCCTTTAAAAGGAATGATGGTATATCTTTTTGCCAAACCAAAATCTTTTGCTATCTTGTCCGCATAAAGACCGGCACAATTTATAAGTTTTTTGTATCTTATCTCTCCTCCGGTTGTAAGAATAGAATTTGAAGAAGTTCTTTGTAAATATTTTGTATTTGTATAGATAGTAACATTTTTTTCTTCTAACTCTTTTTTGATATTTAAACATATCTCTTTTGGATCAATGGTTGAAGTTTTAGGAGACCATAATGCTTTTTTGGTTGTTTTTAAGTTAGGGTATTTTTTGCTTAACTCTTCTGCTTCTAACCAATGTAATTCAACCCCATTAGCATCACCTCTTCTTTTTAATTCTTCAAGTCCTGCTACTTCGTCTTCATTTTGAGCCAATACAACCTTACCGCACTCATTTATTTTGAGGCGGTGTTCTTTGCAGTATTCTCTCATTTTTTGATTGCCTACTCTTGTAAATTTTGCTTTTAATGAATTTGCACTATAGTAAAACCCCGCATGCAAGACTCCACTATTTCTTCCAGATGCATGCATAGCTACATCATCTTCTTTTTCTATGAGTACAATAGAGCATTTATCGTTTCTTTCTATAAGTGCTTTAGCAATACTAAGACCGATAATACCCCCACCGATGATTACAAAATCATACATAAGTTATCTCTTTTATATGGAAATAGTTATTAATTATACTCTTATCTCTTAAAAATATGATAAAATCAAATATGCAAAAAAAATTATACAATTTAGAAAATATTGAAAAAGTTATAACTTATATACCGACTATTTTTCTTTTATTGATTAGTAGTTTTATCATTATCATCTCTTATGCGGTGATAAATACAAAAAAAACAAAAGAGATAGAATCTATAAAAGAGCGTTCTGTTATCAGGTATGAATTTAAAGAAAAAGAAAAACTATATAATTTTGTTTCAAATATAAGAAAGTGTTTTTCAAAAGATATAGCAAAAGCAAAAACAAAACTTCAAAAAGTAGTTTACAAATCAAGTGGGTATATACAAAGACTTGGACTAGAAGGAAAAGATTTTAATGAAATTATAAAATATCTTAAAAATGTTGAAAAAACTCAAAGTGTAACTTTTGCACTGTTTAGAGGAGATACTCTTGAAATATACAAAGGCAAGAGTCTTATAGAGTACCTTAGAGAATTAATCTTTGGACAAAAAGATGCTAAAAAGTATAATAGACTTGTTTTAAAGTATATTTATTCACAAGGCGGTGATAACTTTCAATACTGGATAGATGATGTTAAAAAAACTGTAAGAGTGACTTTTTTTGACAAAATTTATATACAAAACCAATTATTTTATATAGGTGCATTTTCAACGATAAACAATTTGAGAAATATTACTAAACACATCATCATATCCAATATAAAAACTAATAAAAATGATTATATTTGGCTTTATGATATGATAGATAAGGAGGTTTATAACTTTTTTGGACACAAAAAAATATATAAAGCTTATAAAATTCATACACATAACATAAAAGATGAAAAGTATAAAATACTCAAATATTACGAAACACATGAAAATGAAAATGATAGATTTAAAAATAGAGTTTATTTAATGGATAAATTCAAATTTGTTACATCTATAGAGTATGATAAAAAGAGTGCTTTTATGCAAAAAGGTAATGAAATTGTAAAAATCAAAAAATATTATAATTCATTTTTTTATAAAATAGTAATTGCTGTTGTCTTGATAACACTTTTGCTTATCATATCTTCTATACTTTTTGCAAGATTTGTAAAAGATGTCTTTGCAAGATATAACAGAAGACTCTATCTTAGAAAAGAGTCTTTGCAGCATTGGAAAAAAAGATTTGAGCTTGCTATCATAGCTTCAAATGATGGAATGTGGGATATAGATTTTGTAAAAAACAGTATCTATTTTTCAAAAAAATGGCTTGAAATATCAGGATATGATAGAAATGATATTAAGTCATTTGGAGATTGGTTTGGACTTATTCATAAAGAGGATAGAGATATAGTTCAAATGCAGTTCGATGAAATATTAGAAGGCAGAAGAGAACATCTTATATGTGAATATAGACTGAAAACTAAAAATAGCGGATACAAATGGATACTAGCCCGCGGTAAAATCTTTATAAGTAATGATAAAAAAAGTTATAAAAGAATGCTTATGATGAGTATGGATATAGATAAAAATAAAAGACTTTCAAAAGAACTTCTAAATGTGGAACTATTGGTTGAAGATGGAAAAATTACTATATTTAAGTGGAGGAATGATGGCAAATTAAGTGTAGAATTTGTTTCAAATAGTATAAAAAATTATGGATATATAAAAGGTAGCTTTGAGACAGGAAAGCTTTTTTATGAAGATATAATATATAAAGAAGATAGAATTGCATTAAAAAATGAGATAGATTATGCTATAAAATCATTTCAAAAGAGCTTTAGTAAGATATACAGGATCATAGATAACGCAGATCAGATAAAGTGGGTGTATTCAAGAGTTCTTATCTTAAGAGATGATTTTGGAGAAGTTGATGGATTTTATGGATATATTTATGATATTACAAAGTTAAAGGATGTTCAAGAAGAGTTAAAATCAAAAGTTAAAGAAGAGATTGAAAAAAATAGACAAAAAGATGCTTTTATTATCCAGCAAAATAAACTAGCTTCAATGGGTGGAATGCTAGGCTCTATCGCTCATCAATGGCGACAACCGCTAAATAATGTACAATTAATCCTTCACTTTATAAGAGATAATTGTGGTCAAAAAAAGTTTTCCCAAGAGATTTTAAGAGACTATATACATAGAGCTAAAACCCAAATAGAGTATATGTCTCAAACGATAGATGATTTTAGAAATTTTTATAAACCTTCGAAAAGTAAAAATAATTTCTCTTTAGAGGAGTCAATTAAAACAACACTAAAGCTTGTAGAAGATCAATTTTATAATAATGATATAGAAATAGAGCTTTTTTGTAAAGAAAAAATTATACTAAATAGTTATGAAAATGAACTAAAACAGAGTATATTAAATATCTTAAATAATGCCAAAGATGCAATCCTCCAAAGAAGAGAAAAAGAAAACTTTGAGGCGATGATTGATATAGTCATCAAGAAAGTAGTAGGAAGTAAAGTAAAAGATATTATTAAAAATTTTGATAGTAAGAAAAATTTTGCTATTATATCTATAAAAAATAACGGTGGTAATATTGACGAAAGAGTTATTGATAGAATTTTTGAGCCATACTTTACAACCAAATTTGAAACACAAGGTACCGGAATAGGACTATATATGTCAAAAGTTATGATAGAAAAAAATTTAAAAGGTAAAATTAGTGTCAAAAATATTCCAAACGGAGTAGATTTTGAGCTTATTTTGCCTATTGATGAATCTAGTTAGAGGAGTAATAAAGTGAATCATAAAACAAGAGTACTGTTAGCTGAAGATGAAAAAGATGCAAGGGATATATTGACATTTTATTTAAACAACCTTTTTGATGAAATTGATGTTGCAAAAAATGGTGAAGAAGGATACAAACTATATAAAAAAACTCTATCTGAGGGCGGCTCTTATGATTTGGTGATCACTGATATAAAAATGCCTAAAGTTGATGGGCTTTCAATGATAGAAAAGATGACAAAACTAGATCAAGAACAAAAATATATCATAGTTTCAGCATATAAAGATGAAGAGTATCTTTTAAGAGCGATAGGACTTAATATCGC
Source organism: Campylobacterales bacterium (assembly GCA_027038335.1). Lineage (GTDB taxonomy): Bacteria > Campylobacterota > Campylobacteria > Campylobacterales > JALSKU01 > JALSKU01. Next base: position 9,334 of record JALVWI010000135.1, read on the forward strand.
AGGTTATTTTGTAAAGCCTCTTGATGTGGATAAAATGATGAAACTTTTAAAAAAGATAAAAGAGGATATGCTAAAAGATAAGCAAGATGATTCAAATTTTATAGAATTAAATGATACTTACAAATACGATAAAGATAGTTTCTCTTTATATAGAAATAATGAAAATATCAAATTTTCTAAAAAAGAATCGTTACTTATCGAAACACTTATCAAAAATCTTAACAAAGTAGTTTCAAATGAAGATCTTAAAAAATCAGTCTGGGGGGATAAAAATGTTTCAGATTCAACCCTTAGGACTACCATGAAAAGGGTAAAAGATAAGATAAAAGATCATGATTTTATACTTTCAAGAAAAGGACTTGGCTATTTGATAGAAAATAAATAGAACTCTTTTAAAACTATTTTGATATTTTTATGCTATAATTTCTTCACATTTATATAAGGAGAAATTATGAGTAAAGTTTCATTATTTAAAAAACTTTTGTTTACTTCAGTTATTGCTTCATCATTAGTTACGGTAGCATTTGCCGGTAAAAAAGAGCAAAAGTTTATCATCGCTACAGCAAGTACGGGAGGTACTTACTACCCTGTGGGTGTAGGCATAGCCACTATAGCTAGTTTGAAATTGGCGAAAAAATACAAAATGACTTTTTCAGCCATGACAAGTGCCGGAAGCGGTGAAAATGTGGATATGCTTGATAAAGGTGAAGTCAATTTTGGAATCTTGCAAGGGCTTTTTGGCTCTATGGCATGGCAAGGCAAAGGAAAATATAAAGGACATCCAAGAAAGAATTTAAGAAGCATTACAATGCTTTGGCAAAATGTTGAACATTTTGTTGTATATAACAAATATGCTCCAACCGGTAATATAATGGATCTTAAAAATCTATACGGAAGACCTTTTTCTATAGGAAAAAGAAACTCAGGCACTAGAGTTTCAGGTCAAACTATCATGAAAACTTTAGGAATTGACTACAACAAGATGAATTTGCAATATCTTGGATATACTCCAAGTGCAAAAGCACTTCAAAATAGAAAAATTGACGGTATGAATATCCCCGCAGGTCCTCCTGCAAGTGCCGTGACAAATGCGTTTGCTACTATAGGAGCTGATAAGATAAAAATCCTTGAGTTTAGTGATGACAATATCAAAAAAATTCAAGCTTCATATCCCGTTTGGACTAGATATGTCATAAAAGCCGGAACTTATCCCGGTCTTAAAAAAGATGTTTATACTATAGCTCAGCCAAACTTACTAGTTGTTACAAAAGATACTCCTAAAGAAGTTGTATATCTTTTAACCAAAACCATTTATGAAAATCTACCGTTTTTGCATAGTGTTCACAAGGCTACACTAGCTATGAGTTTACAAAAAGCGATAGATGGGCTTCCTATGCCGTTACACCCGGGTGCAGTTAAATTTTATAGAGAAAAAGGCATCAAAATACCTCCAAGACTAATAGCTAAATAAAATTTTATCTTTTTTCGGGGCTAAAATTGCCCCGATACTTCTAAAAGGAAATCTTCATGGGAATTGCAAAAGAGAAATTAAAGCCGTTTTTACTTTATTATGCAGCCGGTATCGCTATCTTTCATTTTTATATCAATATCATAGGCGGTATAAGTGATCTTTGGTTTAACGCAGCACACTTTTCATTTTTATCATCACTTGGTTTTTTAACTTATAGGGCTTCAAAATACTCAAATAAGAAAATCATATCGTACTTTGATCTATTTTTAGCACTCATTGCACTGATACCGTTTTTTTACTTGGTCGGTTTTGAAGAGTCTTTATATGCCGTAGCAAACGGCAATATGAGACCTATGGATTTAGTAGTGTCATCCCTTTCAATTTTACTTGCCATAGAAATAGTAAGAAGAACTACCGGCTGGATAGTGCCTTCTATGATGATTTTTGCTATTGCTTATGTACTTTTTTTAGGTAAATACATTGACGGTATATTTGGATTTGCCGGTATGACAGTGACTAGATTTCTTTACAGGATGTATTTTACAAGTGAAGGACTTTTTGGATTTATTGC
>JALVWI010000136.1 GCA_027038335.1 Campylobacterales bacterium
GATACATTTGATATAAAAAGCTCATTTTTAAAAAAACAGTTAAAAATACTTTTTAAAGATATAAAAATCAATTCCATAAAACTTGGGATGCTTGCAAATGAAAATAATATAAAAGTTATCTCAAATTTTATGAAAAAATATAGTGTTAAAACTGTTTTGGATCCTGTTATATTGTCATCAAGCGGTTATAAACTTTTAAATAGCAAAGGTATCAAGTTGCTTAAAAAAGAGTTGCTTCCTTTTGTATATCTTATTACTCCAAATATTCCTGAAGCAGAGTTTTTGTGCGGTATTTCCATATATAATGTAAAAGATATGAAAAAAGCTGCAAAAAAGCTGCAAAAAATGGGAGCAAAAAATGTTTTGATAAAAGGTGGTCATTTAAAAGGTGAAAAAGCTATAGATATTTTACTATACAAAGATAAATTTTATATCTTGAAAGAAAAAAAGAGTATCACATCTGAAAATTTTCATGGAACAGGATGTATTTTATCGTCCGCTATTGTTGCAAATTTAGCCAAAGGAAAAAGTTTAAAAACTTCAGTAAAAAAGGCAAAAAAGTTTATAACAAAAAAGATAAAAAAGAGTTTTTTTATCTCAAATGAGGGGGCAAAGTATCTACTATGATAACTATAAAATTAAACGGCAAAGAAGAAACTCTTAAAAATGAGATCGATATCTTATCGTTTTTAAAAGAAAAAGGGATAAAAAAAGAGAGTGTAGTTGTTATGATAAATGAAAATATTGTAAAAAAAGAGAATTTTGAAGTAATTTATATAAAAGATAAAGATGTAGTAGAAATACTTCGCTTTGTTTCTGGAGGATGATATGCAAAAAGATACATTAAATATAGGTGGAGTTGATTTTACAAACAGACTCTTTACAGGTACCGGAAAATTTCCGGATAAAAATATGATACCTAAAATTTTAAGCTCAAGCGGTTCACAGATGATAACCGTGGCTTTAAGAAGAGTTGATTTTGATATGCCTGAAGAAAATATCTTAGAATATATCCCAAAAGGTGTAACACTTTTACCCAATACTTCAGGAGCAAGAAATGCAAAAGAGGCTGTAAAGATAGCTCATATTGCCAAAGAAGTGGGATGTGGAAATTTTATCAAGATAGAAGTTATCAATGATATGAAATACCTCTTGCCGGATAATGAAGAGACGATAAAAGCTACTGAAATTTTGGCAAAAGAGGGATTTGTTGTGTTTCCTTATGTGATGCCAGATCTCATAGTAGCAAAAAAACTTGAAGATGCCGGAGCTAGTGCTGTGATGCCTCTTGGCTCTCCTATCGGTTCAAACCAAGGACTTCAAACAAAGTCAATGATAAAAATCTTGATAGAAAATATCTCTTTGCCTATCATTGTAGATGCAGGTATCGGAAGACCTTCTCAAGCAGCCGAAGCTATGGAGATGGGAGCTGATGCGGTGCTTGTAAACTCAGCTATTGCCAATGCTGATGATCCAAAAACTATGGCAGAAGCTTTTTCATTGGCGGTTAAAGCCGGAAGGATGGCATATCTAGCTAAAATGGGCGAAGTCTCTTCCGTAGCAAAAGCTTCTTCACCGCTGACTGGATTTTTAAATGACTAACTTTAAAACTTATGATAGTTTTGAACCTATTTTAAATAGATATGAAAAAATTGATCTTAAAACTTACTTGAAAAATGTAAAAGATGAAGATATTCAAAAAAGTTTACAAAAAGAGAATTTAAACGAATTTGACTTTTTAAATCTCATAAGCGATAAAGCTAAAGATTATCTTGAACAAATGGCTTTAAAATCAAGACAACATTATCTAAGACATTTTGGCAGAGTAATACAGCTTTATATACCTATATATATCTCAAATTATTGTTCAAGTAATTGTAGTTACTGCGGTTTTAGTAAAAAAAATAAAATCATAAGAAAACATTTGACTAAAGTTGAGATAGAAAAAGAGGCAAAAGCCATCGCAAAAACAGGTATCAAGCATATACTTCTTTTAACAGGTGAAGCTAAAAAGATAGCTGATTTGGAGTATCTTAAAATGGCTGTTGGAGTATTGAAAAAATATTTTAACTCTGTTGCTATAGAAGTTTATCCTATGGATATAAATGAATATAAAGAGTTAAAAGAGTGTGGTGTTGATACGCTGACGGTTTATCAAGAAGTTTATGATAGAGATATTTATAAAGAGGTACATACTTCAGGGGAAAAAGCAAATTTTTTATATAGATTGAATACTCCCCAAAGAGGTGCAAAAGCCGGTTTTAGAGCTATCAATATAGGTGTGCTTTTTGGACTTGGAGATATCCAAAAAGAGGCATTTTTTAGTGCAATCCATGCAAAATACCTCATGGATAAATATCTTGAATGCGAAATATCCCTATCACTTCCAAGAATTAACCATGCAGAGGGAGAGTATAAACCAAAATACTCTCTTGATGATAAAACTTTTTTGCAAATTATGTTAGCTTATAGGCTTTATATGCCAAATATCGGTATCAATATATCAACAAGAGAAAGAGCAAGTTTTAGAGATAATCTTATAGGCTTAGGAGTCACAAAGCTTTCAGCCGGCTCAAAAACTGATGTCGGAGGATACGAGGGGATTGATAGTTCTACTCCTCAATTTGACATAAGCGATGAAAGAAGTGTAGAAGAGATAGTAAAAATCATAAAACAAAAA
>JALVWI010000137.1 GCA_027038335.1 Campylobacterales bacterium
AATGGAGCGGGAAACGAGGTTCGAACTCGCGACCCCAACCTTGGCAAGGTTGTGCTCTACCACTGAGCTATTCCCGCAAAATTTTGATGGAATTTTATCTCATTTTTTTTCATTTGTCAACTCTTTTTTTATTGCTATTATAACATTTTTAAAAAGATTTTGGAAAAAATTGAGAGAATAGAAAGGAGGAGGAACTATTCTCTCTGATAATGTATGGGTTGTTCAGGTTATTTTTGTTAATATTTCATGCTGGGTTAGGGCATTTGCTTAACAACGATGAAATTTTATATAAAAGGGACTTAGAAAGTCTCATTTATATTTTTCTAAGTTTTGATATTAAGATCAATTTAAGCAACATTTAAACAAGGTGTATCTATTTAATGGAGTGAAAAGTGGATAAAATGATTATATTTGATATGGACGGAACACTACTTGATAGTAGTAGGTCTATAACAAAAAGTATAAATTATGTCAGAAGCAAGCTTGACTTGCAGCCGTTTGAAGTAAAAGAGGTAGTTAAGCTTATAAATGAGCCTGATAATGACTTGCCAAAACTTTTTTATGAAAATAAAAGACCTTATAGTGAATGTAGGGCTATATTTGAAAAGCATTATATAGATAACTGTATCATAGATATGGATATATTTGATGGAGTAAAAGATATGCTTGAAGCCTTAAAAGACAAGTATCAAATGGGTGTGCTGACTAATGCTTATGGAAATTTTGCACGAAAAATGCTAAAACACTTAAAGATAGATCACTACTTCAAAGAGATAATCGGTTCAGATGATATAGATGCAAGAAAACCTGATCCTAAAGGTATATACTATTTTTTAGACAAATACAAAATAGATAAAGAAAAAGCTTTCTTTGTTGGAGATAGCCTAAAAGATGAAGAGTGTGCAAAAAACGGCGGTATCAAATATATCTTTGTTGATTGGGGTTTTGGAGAAATGCAAAATCCTGATGTTATTTTAACTAGAGAAAACATATATCAGATACAAAATATACTTCAAGGCTGTTAAATGGATTATATATTATATTTTACTTTGACACTTGTCATGGCAACTCTCTTTTCCATGGGTGGAGCAGGGGCGGGTATAGCCATGATACCTATACTTAATTTTTTAGGCATTGAGTTAAATCTTGCAAAAATGGTAGGTTTATTTATAGGTTTTACCACTACTTTTACCTCAAGTATAATGAATTTTAAAAGAAAAGTTCTTGATGTAAAGTTTGCCCTACCTTTAGCTATAACACTCTTGATTTGTGCTCCCATAGGTGCTCAACTTTCTAAATATGTTGACAAAGGGGTTGTAAAGGTTTTATTTGCACTTTTTTTACTGACAAGTGCAACAATGATGCTGTTTTTTAAGAAAAAAGCAAAAGCAAATCTACAAACACCCTTTATACTTGCCGTTACCGGTATCATCATAGGGTTACTATCAGGGCTTTTAGGAGTAGGCGGAGGTAATATGCTGCTCCCTATTTTGGTACTATTTGGATATGAACCGAAAAAAGTAGCAATTACAGTAAGTTTTGTTGTACCGTTTTCTGCTTTTACTTCATTTTTGAGTTATGCAAGTTTTGTTCAAATTGATTGGATATTATTATCAGTAACAACTATTGCTGCGATCATGGGCGGTTATATTGGAAATTATCTTATGCACTTTAAGCTTACTCAAACTCAAATCAAAAAAGTTATCGCTATAATTTTATATATCTTAGCTATAAAAATGTTGTGGCATTTTATTTAGGCAACATTTGCCATATATTTGTGATATTCTTTGATAGTTTTATAAGCTTGTTGAATTTTTTGAAATTTCTTACTATAAACTTTTAGTATAAGAACATTATCGCTTACTATATTATCAGGATGATATTTTTTTGCCAATTCAAGGTATTTTGTTCTTACGGTATCATAAGAATCATGTTCGCTACAATGAAGCAATTTGTAAAAATCATTTAAAAGAGTATTGACTGCATTTCTTCTTTTAGGTTTTTTGGTTAGATATTGTTTGATTTCATGCAGTATATTTTTATCATAAGAAAAATTTATAAAATTTCCTAAAATTTCTTTAGCAAAAATAAGATTTGATAGTTTTTCTATAATTTTATCATCAAAATTTAAAATCAAAACTGTATTGTTTGAAGGTTGATATAAAACTTTATAATTATCAAATATATTTTGCAATCCTCTTAAGATAAGCCTATTTTTCATATCCATTTTCAACTCAACAGTACCTGTTTTTTTATAAAAATTAAGTTTAAAGTTTACGATATTTTGGATTTGATTTTGTTTTAAAAGAGTTATTTTTATGGTTTTATTGTAAGCTTTTTCTATTTGCCATATTTTTTTAAGTTTTTTACCGGTTTTTCTAGCATATATCCTTGATAGTATCTTCAAAAAGTATTTTCTTCCAATCTCTTCATCAATGTCATTGAAAACTATGATTTTATTTTTGTTACCTATTTTATTTTTGAAGTTTTTATCTATCAGACTTTTTAAATAGTAAAAAGTCTGAGCATCATCTTTGATATTTATATTGATAGTTTTATCATTTTGTTTAATCTTCATTGATCTATAACCTTTATATGAAAAGCTATATAATTTAAAGCAAATTTTATACCACTTCTTAAAGGTACTCTTAAAGTTTATAACTTTTTTTTAATTTGAT
>JALVWI010000138.1:0-3192 GCA_027038335.1 Campylobacterales bacterium
ACGGCAGAGTCATTTTATAAACTTATGAAACTTTTCGGAGTTGATTTGGTTTATAATCATGCTGACTTTAGACTTATGAGTAAAAGAGCTGTTGAAAATTTAAAAGATTTTAAAGAAGTCAATCTTTTTTTAAGAGGCATAGTTCCGCTCATAGGATATAAAAGCGATAAAGTTTATTATGATAGAAGTGAACGAATAGCAGGAGAGAGTAAATATCCTTTAAAAAAAATGCTATCCTTTGCATGGGAGGGTGTCACCTCATTTTCTACAATTCCTCTTAAACTTATCTCTATCATAGGTTTTTTAGTCTTTATATTTTCCATCATAATGGGACTATGGGTTTTATGGAAAAAACTATTTACCGACAATGCACTCCCCGGCTGGGCTTCAACAGTACTTCCTATCTACTTTATAGGCGGTATCCAACTTTTAGCTCTCGGTGTTATAGGAGAATATATAGGTAAAATTTACCAAGAGAGCAAACAAAGACCGAGATATTTTATAGATGAGATTATTTGATGAAATAACCCTTCTCTGGAACTATAAGTTTTATTTTTTCTATATTTAAATTATACTTTTTGCTATAATATTTCCATCCGTTGTCATAGTGCCAAATGATAGAAAAGCCATTATCTAAATAGCGGGGATCTACGGTAGAATCAAAGGATATAAGATTCCATCTGCCTTGGTCTATATTTTTTTCATCAAGTGCTATGGGTGAAATTGTGATATTGGTATCTTTAGGAGTATATATCCAAAATCCTTTCCCCTTTTCTACGGTAGGGTTACTAGTATCATATCCAAGTTTTTTTATCTTGCTTTCATAATTACTATTTTTTGAAAAACCGTAATAACGACCATCTTCAAATACCCAAGCAATTTCATCATCATTCAATATAGTTTCAAGATTTATCTCTTCATTAAAACTATTGCCTAAAAGATTCCACCCTTTTTTGAGAGTAAAATTTTTAAAATGGTTATCTTTTAACATTTTTGCATACAAAGTATCATTCGGTGTTTTATTTATTACTATAAGTCCCGCACTATTTATATCATCCACAATATTACTATATCCCCAAAAAGTCTCTTGAAAGTAGTGAGCATTATTGCCGTAAAGATATTTACTCTTATCATCTACACCTATATACTCTATCCCATAATACTCCACAGGAATATTTTCTATAAAATCATCTATTGCTACATAGGGATACAATACACCCTCTTTAAATTTGCTAGTATCATATAGCCAAGTCGCATAGATAGAAAAAGCGGTATCAAAAGTCGTACCATAATCTTTGAAACTCTTTTGTATGTCTTGAAGTATAGTTTCATTTTGAGTATATGATGATAGTATATGCTTGATAAAGCCCATTCCATACTTTTCCCTTAAAAATTTTGCAAAAACTACTTTTCCATACTCTATGCTACCGTCATAATCCTCTATGGATTTATAAGTATGACTAAAATAATCAGGAAGATAATTGATGTAATCATTTACATCACTGTACACTTCATCCTCCATCATCACAGCACTTGCCTCTAAAAACCATATATTTTTGTACCATATATTATCATTTACATCATCAAAACCGTAAGTATATTGAATAGTATGAAAAAATTCATGAGCAATTGTCACTTTCAATATATCTATATTTATATTGGGATTGATGATAAAATATGGTGTATTATTGCCTTGATAAATTTCAGCAAAACCTGCGTATTTACCGGTATCTATAGTGATCTTAGTACTTTCTGCCTTATTATATGCATCTGTATTGGCTATATAGATATCTATATAATATTTATCACTATTTATAGGAGCTTTAAAGCCAAAACTACCTATCTCCTTACTCCAAACATTTTCAGCAATATCAAGGATAGCATTTGCCAAGTCAGTTTCATTGTAACCTTTGCCATATATAACTCTAAAATGAGTACTATATATAAAATTATTATATTCATCTTGAGCTATTTTAGAGCCTTTAAGCTCTGGATAATCCTCGGTTTGAGACTTAAAAAGAACTCTTCTTGTTACATAATCGTTACTGCTTGTTATGGGTTTTAAAAGTATATCTTTAACCGCAAAAGCATAGCTAAAAAAGAGTAAAATAAATAGAACTGATCTCATATCTTAAAATCCTTAATTTACATATACCGCTAGTTTCCTATGGCAGGTGGTATGATAAGCTTTATATTTTCTTGATTTTGATTATTTTGTGCTGATTGCTCATTATTTTGAGGCTCACTATTTGAGCCATTATCTTTATGAGTCGGAACTTCCAAAAGTGTTTTAGGGTTGCCGTTACTATCATTTTTTGATATATATATTTTATCATTATTTTGCACTATTTTAGAATCAGCCACTACAGAGTATTTTTCACCCTTCGGTGTGGTAACTGTGATGATAGTCGGAACCATCGGCGGCAAATTTTGATATTTTTCCTCATCTATTTGATCATAAGAATTTTTAGCATATATACTAAATTTTTGAGGCTTTGCACTCTCTTGTCGGTTTGGAGGCACAACTTTTTGCAAACCTTTTTCCGTGATGATCTTTTGTATCTCTTCTTGTTTTTGGCTAAAAAGAGGAGGATTGGAAGTATAGGTTTGAGGATTTGGGTTTGAGGATATAGGTTTGTTAATATCTGATTTTTGGTTGTTAGTTTCTATTTTTTGTTTGTCGGTTGCCGGTTGCCGGTCGCTTAGATACAATATCTCTATATTCTTCTTTTTTACTTGTTTTTGCTTTTTTATCGGCTCTATCTTTTGTATCGTAGGTGCAGATTTTTCATCATTTTGAAGTAAAAAATACCCGCTAAGTCCAACTACTAAAACTATCCCCAAAACTATCCACTTATTATTATTCATTCATCAACCTCTTTTACCATCAACCATTCACTGTCTTATACAAGCATCCACTCTGTCATTACACAAAACTGTTCCACCGTTATACTCTATACGATACAACTTTGAAAATTTTTTCAAAGTTGTTATAGACTTTACGATAACCTTTTTTTTCAATATTTTAGATAACTGTTTCTGAGCAAACTCTTTTTTCGGCTTATACAGAGCATTTTTACAACTATCAAGCTGAGCTTCCATAGGCGGTGGTAAAAAGATAACCATAGGAGGCAAGAGTTCACACTCTTTCGGCATCTTTGTCTGCTTTTTTACTTTATGCTGTTTTCCATT
>JALVWI010000138.1:3292-11326 GCA_027038335.1 Campylobacterales bacterium
TTATGCTGTTTTCCATTGCCTAGTACCGGTGGCATTGGAGGCATTTCACCTGCTACTAATGCTGTTGCTATAAGTACTGAAACACATATCATCTTTTTCATCATTACTCTTTATATAAAATCAAAATCTATATATCAAGCCAAATCTCACATAGCCATACTTATGGTCAAATGTAGTTTGGGTATATTTATTGTAAAGATATGGGATTTCCCCGTTAAATTGTCTATACATTAGCTTAACTCCGCTATAAGCCAATATATTTTTAGTAATTTTTCTTGATAGTGTTGCATCTATAACATGATTTGTATTGATATAGCCAAGTCCTTTATCTCTATCATATCTACTATAAGTATAGGTAAGTTCCCACCCCATTTTTAACCAATCTAGAGATATATTAAATCCTCCGCTTATTCTACTTTCATCTCTATCAAGAGACTTTCTAGCATTATATTTGAGATATTTTGCTATTTTATATATCTCATCATTGGTGGTAATAGTACTTTTTATACTTGTTTTTCTATATGCTAAAAATAGTGCTATGTATAGATCATTTGTTATTTTTTTCTCTCCGATGGCTCTAATAAAATAAGATATATCTTCCATATCTTTTAGCAATATAGCAGGTTTTTGAGTAAGGTTAAAAAAGTAGTCATCAGTACCATCGGAGTGTATTAGGTCTATTCTATATTTTCCTTCACTGTTTTTGGTTATTTTTGTACTTTTTACATGTAAAAATTTTGTTGCTAAAGGTTCTAGATATCTATTGTCGCTATATGAAAGGTCGTGAGCATTGTTTGCCACAATTCCGATATCCAAAGCTGTTGCATTTACCATAGCATAGTCTGAATGGGTAATTTGGTAACGAATATAACCATTTATATGATTATTTTCCAATGTACCGGAACCATATCCTATATCTTGTTTTGTATATTTTAAATGCAATAAAGATTTATCACTCAAAGCATATATGCCACCGATACTATATCCTTTCATATCTCCTATAGCACCATAATTACTCTTAGAGCCTAACTCTTTTTGTTTAAGATGAAAAATATCCAACATATCGTTCATTTTTAGATATTCTATAAGCAAATTACTGCTTCCTTTTTTCATTGTATAAGCATGTAAATTACTTGCAACATATCTAATATGTTCTCCTCCATACAATATCACAACACTACTTATCATTATCAATAACAATTTTTTCATAAATTTAAAAACCTTTTATAATGCTTTTTAAAAAAGGTATTATATAGAAAAAATTATTAAATCTAGGGAAAATATTAAAATATTGTTTAAAAAAATATAAATTTATGTTGCTTTTGTTATAAAAATTTAGTATAATGCGTAAATATAAATTTTAAAGAGGAGTTTAGATGAAACATTTAAGTATAGTTACTAGTACATTATTGGCCGGTACATTGGCACTTACTATTGCAGGATGCGGCGGTGGCGGTGGCGGTGTAACTACTACAACCGGTACAGTTACGGATGGATATGTAAAAGGTGCTACTGTTTATGTAGATAAAAACGGTAACGGCATAGCAGATCCTGCCGAAGCAATATCAGGTAAGACAGATGCTCAGGGAAAATTTACTATACCTGCAACAGATAAAAAATATAGCATTATTTCTAAAGGCGGTAATGATACTACTACAGGTTTAGAAGCAGCTACTTTAATTGCTCCGGCAAATGCAAAAGTTCTTGTGCTTTCTCCTGTAACAACCTTTGTAGCAAAGGTAGGAAATGCTAAAAAAGCGGCACAAATTCTTGGAATTAGCGAAGATCAACTTTTTACAGATCCGGTACAAAATCCAACAGCTGCAAAAGCAGTTGCAAAAGTTACTGTTGTGGCTCAAGCATTAGGTGTAAGCATAGCAGATATGGCTAAAGTAACAAAAGAAGATAATGCTACTACATTTGATGCAGTGATAACAAAAGTTGCAGAGACTAAGGGAATTGCTCAAGATAAAGTTGTAGCTACAAAAGCTGCTTTGACTAAAGTTGATAGTGTGAGTGTTGCAAAAGCTAGCGAAATAGCTGCATTTGAAAAAACTGTAGCAGTAGTAGCACAAGTAGCTAAAGCTGATCCGACTAAAGTAGAAAAAGTTGATATTACAAAAGTACAACAAGCATTAAAAACTGCAGAAGAGGCAAAAGTTGACGGCAAAAATGTAGATCCTGATTCAGCTATAAAAGCTATAACTGATACTATAGCTACAGCGAGTGATCCTGACTCTGCTTTGGATGATACAAGCAGTATAGCAGCTCAGGCTACTGCAAAACAGACAGAAAAAGATCAACAAAGTAGTTCAAGTGCGGGAAGTAGTTCAAGTGCAGGAAGTAGCTCAAGTGCAGGAAGTAGCTCAAGTGCAGGAAGTAGTTCAAGTGCAGGAGGTAGTATAAGTGCAGGAGGTAGTATAAGTGCAGGAGGTAGTGCAGTAGCAGGAAACGGCAACTTCAATAAAATAGTTTATCATACAAATACTATAACATTAGGCAATAAAACTGTAGCTTTTAGCAGTAATGGTAATTTTAATCTATCAGTTCCGGCAGGAGCAAAATATACAGATTATTCAGCTATAACATTACCAAGTATTGTTCCAACACCTGATCTTTACGGAAAAAGTTATGCAGGTAGTTTGACTATTAAAATTGTAAGATTAAGCAATACAAACCAAACTGTAACATTTGGAGTTAATGATGCAAACTTATCATTTGATGCTAGCGGTCAACCTTCATTTAAATTAGTTAAAGATACTACAAAAGTAACTGCTGAAGCAAAAGGTTTGGGCGGCACTTTAGCTGCAGCAGGTAAAACTGCTACTGTTACACAAGATTTAACAAATACTGATCTAGGATTTGATTTAACAAAAATACAAGATAAAACAACAGCATCTTCAGCAGGTGTTAATAATGTATTAAATCAACTTGAAAATTATACTTTGCAAGATGGAAAGTATAGTGTTACCATAAAATTGACAACAGATGCCCCTATTTCTCCTAAAGAATTCAGTGGAGTAGTAACAGTAGGTGGTTGAAAGTAATTAAAGTATACTTAATTAGATAAGTATATAGCTACAAGAAATATGTATATCAAGTTATCTACGCCTCCCAATCATTATTGTTGAGAGGCGTAGAAAAAATGAATTATCAATTTATTAGTTTATTTTAAATTAGTTACAAATATCCATATTAATTTAAATTTTAATTAGAATAATATTTTAGTATTTATATTTAAATAAATTAAATAGAGCTTATCTTATTGGAATATAAAAATATTTACATTGTATTGCTTAACGCTCTTTAAATTTAGTATTCTTAGTATTTACTTGGATATTGTTCTCTAGCATTCTTTCTATAATTGCTATCCTATATTATTCCTTCTCTATTTGATTTTTCTAACAGAAGTAGTGTAAATGTGTATATTGTAAGTGACAGTAGATGCAAAACATACTTAAAAAGTATGAGACAGGATCTATCATCATTACATCCAATCTTACTTTTACCAAATGGAAGGAGGCACTCAATAATGACGAAGCATTAACTACTGCGATACTTGATAGACTTATTCACCACTCATATCTTATCAATGTGATGGGTGAGAGTTATAGATTGAAGCAAAAAAGGGAAGCCGGTTTGCTAAATTTATCAGCAAAATAGTGTTACGGAGTGGTACGTTTTACCTCTGCTTATTGGTACATTTTTGGGTTGCACTTGACAACATAATAGTATTGATATGTTTTTGAAGTTAGATGAGAATAAACATAGGTTGGCTTTTGACTGACAATTCAGGTTTATATTATTATTTATATATAAAGCATTTATACAAAATTTTAGATATTTTTTGTATAATTGTACTCTTATTTTGTAAAAAGGATTGAAATGATAAAAAAGATAATGATACTACTTTTTATGATAAGTAGTTTTGCTTTTGCTCAATTATCTAAAAGTGATGTTACAAGCATTATAAAAAATAACCCTGAGCTTTTAAATACTCCTCAAGCACAGGCTATCATAAAAGAAAGAGGAATTACAAAGAAACAACTTTTACAATCAAATTCAAATATCAATAAGTCAATATATCTTAATGATAAAGTGGACAATAATTTATCTTTATTTAATATAGACAACAATAAAACCAATATATTTCAAGAAACAAATGAAACAAATGAAACATTTTATACTAATCCATTGGAATACAAATCAAATATAAAAGTTTTAAAAGATATTAGAGACAAACAAAATATTGTAAGAAAATTAGAATTAAAAAGATTTAATGATAATTTCTTTAGAAATAAAAATAGGATAAATCCTGCAACTTTGCCTGTACCTGATTATTATATTATCAATAAAGGCGATACTATATCTATTTGGATATATGGCGGTGTCAACAAAAATATCAATGCCAAAGTTGATAATAACGGCAATATCAATATAGAAAATTTTGGTCCTATTAAAGTGGCAGGATTAAGATTTGCAAAAGCTAAAAAAATTATCTCTACTGAATTATCCCATGCTTTTAATAATGCTAATGTTGCGGTTAATATCTCAAGTTACTCAACTATACAAGTTGTACTGACAGGGGATATAATAGCTCCCGGAATTTATAATACACCATCACTATCAACTCTTAAAGATCTTCTTATTCAAAGCGGAGGCATAAAAGAGAGCGGAAGTGTTAGAAATATTATTATAAAAAGAAATAATAAAATTTATAAAATTGTAGATATGTATGGTTTATTGACGGGCAAAAGCAATAATGCTAAAACACTTCTTAGAAGCGGAGATATTGTGTTTGTTCCAAAAGCTAAAAAAATTGTTGCTATTATGGGTAGCATTTACAGACCTGCACTTTATGAATTGAAAAATAACGAAAGTTTATATGACCTAATAAAATATGCCAATGGCTTAAAACCGGGAGCTTCACAATATGGTATTAAAATAGTGAGGTACAATAATCATAAAAATTTGATCATAAAAAATACAGATTATAAACATTCAAGATATCAAATTTTAAAAAATGGGGATAAAGTATATGTATATAGTATAGATAAAGTTCAAAAACAATATATTTATCTATATGGAAATGTAGTGAGACCGGGTAGTATTGAATATAAAAATAATATGACATTACATAGTCTTTTTGAACAAAAAATCAAACAAGTAGGATTAAAAGGAGTATTTTTAAATAATACTCTTTTTAGTTATGGTATGATAAAAAGAAGAGATAAGAATTTAAGTACTGAAGTAGTTAGTTTTAACCTTATGAATATACTATCAGATAAAAAAGATATAAAACTTAAGCCGAATGACGAAATATATATTTTCAATAAATTAGATGTCAAAATCAATCCTTATGTCAGTATTAGCGGATCTATTGTGTTAAAAAGCGGTAAATATCAATACTATAAAGGATTGACTGTCGGGGATCTTATAAATATAGCCGGCATCAAAGCTCCTTATGATACCTCAAATATAGAAGTTGTAACTTTTGATAAAAATAGTTTTAAACCTATGGTAAATTCTATTACCTCCAAAGAGGCAAAACATTATAAACTTACTCCTTTTGCCGAAGTACATTTGTTTAATTATTTTAAGACCAATCCTGTTTCATTTGCGTATATCAAAGGTGAAGTAAATTATCCAAAACAAGTAATCATAGATAGTAACACTACACTTTATGATATTATAAAATTAGCAGGAGGATTAACTGATAAAGCCTATAAACAAAAGTGTGAAATAGTTAGATACTATATCAAAAACGGTGAAAGAAAAAAGAAAATTATATCTATACCACTTAGCAAGGCAGAAGATTTTAAGATCAATAAATTTGACGAAGTAACGATTTTAAAAATTCCTAATTGGAGTGAAAGGGAGACAGTTGAGCTAAAAGGAGAAGTAAAATTTCCCGGAACTTATGTCATAGAATCCGGTGATAAACTTGCTGATGTAATCAAAAGAGCAGGAGGCTTTACAAAAAAAGCATTTTTATATGGAGCGGTATTTACAAGAGAGGATATTAAAAAACTTCAAAGACAAAAATTAAGAGAATCTTTATTAAAATTGAAACAAAAAAGTATTTTACTTAGCAATTCTCCAAGAAGTGCCGGAGAACAAAAAGGAATCAATACTTTAGAAGCTGCTAATATGATAGATTCTCTTTCAAAAGAAGCTGAAAAATTTGAACCGATTGGTAGGATAACTATTCATTTGCAGAATAATTTTGAAAAATTTTCAAAAAGTCCATCAAATCTTACACTAAAAGGCGGGGATAAATTGTATGTACCTTCATTTAATGATACTGTTCTTGTTATTGGAGAAGTTATGAATCCAACAGCTATCATTTATCAAGATGGAAGCCTAGAGACTTATATAAATAAAGCAGGAGGGCTTAGTGAATTGGCGGATGATAGCAATATTTATGTAGTACATGCAAATGGAGAAGCTGTGAAATACAATAAAGGGCTTTTTTCATCATCTGTTCATATAAAAAAGGGGGATACGATAGTAGTTCCTCAAAAATTAGTTACTGTTACCGGAATGCAGTTTGCTAAAGATGTTTCTAGTATTTTGTATCAATTTGCTGTCACGGTGGCTTCTCTTAAAACTGTTGGAGCATTTTAATGGCAGACAATATACAATATAACAACTGTGTAGAAGAAGATGAGATAGATTTAAGAGAGCTGTGGCAAACTATTACATCACACAAGTATAAAATTATCTTTATCACTTTTACCATTACGGCTTTGACGATCATTTATACTCTTACTATTCCAAATAGTTATAAGTCATTTGTACTTTTAGCACCACAGGAGCAGTCAAAACCTTCTTTGAGTGGTGGACTTGCTAGTCTTGCCGGAATGGCAGGTATAAATATAGGGGGAAATAATGCTGATATTGAGAGTGTTTATGAAGCAACCCTGAAAGATTATGGTTTTAATAAAATACTTATAGAAAAATATAACCTTGTAAATAAATTATCACCTAAATATATGAGAAAAGATATGGTTTTTGCTCTTGGATATAGCAACTTGTATGATTTGTTGCATAAAAAAGATAATAAAGATAAAAAAAGCAAAGATGAAAAGATATATGATACATATAAAAAATTACAAAAAGCAGTTTCAATTAGCAAAGATAAAAAAAGTGGTCTTATTGCTCTTAGTGTTATTACTCAGGATAGATTTTTAAGCAAAGAGTTGGTAGATATTTATCTAAAAGAGCTCACAACTTATGTAAAAAATAGAGAAATGAAAGAGACTGATAAAAAGATAAAATATTATAAAAAAGAGTTAAGAAATACAACAGATGTTACCTTGAAAGAACAAATAAGTAATCTCATAGCCTCATTAATGCAAAAAAAAGTTCTTTCTCAGGCAAATGAATACTATAATGTAACTATTATCAATGATGCCATAGTTCCTTATGTAAAAGATAAAGCAAAGCCTAAAAGAGCCCTTATCGTTATAGTTGCATTTATCACCTCTATTGTATTAGCTATTTTTTGGGTATTTTTTATGGAATTTATAAAAAATAGCAAAGAAGAAGATGAGTATAAAAGTTAACAGTAAGGTTATGAGATTATTATTTTTTCTCTGTTTTGTAGTAGTGTCATATCTTGCATTTACTACTCAAGACATTGAAACACTTAAGCATACATGGGATAAGCTAAATCATGCTGTAGCTTTTTTTACTCTTTTTTTACTCTTAAGTTATTCTTTTCCAAAATTGACAAATTTACACAAATTTCTTATGCTTCTACTTTACGGTATAATTATAGAGGTTATACAACGTTATATTCCCGGTAGAGAAAGTTCGCTCTTAGATATCTTAGCTGATACGGTAGGCATATCTATAGGATATATTTTCATGAAAAGCAAATTTTCTAATTTGATTAGCCAACCGTAAAAAATTTAAAATATGATTAAGTATTAAGCCATTGTATAGTATCATTTTCTATGCTTGTTGTGCATAGAGGGTTTAGAGTAATCGGAGAAGTTAATGAATTGCCTTTTTTTATAGTTGGGGCTA
>JALVWI010000139.1 GCA_027038335.1 Campylobacterales bacterium
CTATCTTGTTTTGAAATATCCGGTTTGCTAGCTTGCTCTTTTTTAAAAGTTACGACAATATCTAGCGGGGTTGTACCTCCGAGTTTTTGATCTATCGTTTTTAAACTTTTGTATATCTCTGTTGTTGATTTGAAATAGTTGATAAAACTATTTTCAACAAGTAGCTTTGGTAGTGCAGTGATACTAAATATGATAAGTAAAACAATAATGCTTATCACGAGAGTTTGTCTTCTTTCTACCGTGGTAATGATATGATGCATAAAAGAGAAGTTTTTGCTACTCTTTTTTTTGATATTAGGTATTTTTTTGGGAAATAACATCATAATAGCACTAAAAAGTACAAAAGAGATGATAAGTGAAACTGATATACCAAGACTCATCATAAGCCCTAGATAAAGTACCGGTTTAATGCCGGAAAATATAAGAGAAGCAAACCCTACAACCGTGGTAGCAATAGCATAAAAAGAGGGTTTTGCTTTTGAAGTTATAGTCGTAAGGATAAGTTTTTTTTGATCAAATTTAGGCTCAAGCAGAGCAAGTTCTCTATACCTTACCATCAAATGCAGTATGATTGAAAGGGTTATGATAAGCTGAAGCGAGACATAATTTGATGAAACTATGGTAACCCTCCAACCGAACATTACTATCAAAGCGGAAGTTGTAATGATAGATAGTATTGAGATAAGAATAGGCATTACAACCCATATAATCTCTTTAAAAATGATCCAAAGTATGACTATAAGTATAAGAGTTAATGAAATACCGTAAACAAATATATCATTTTTAACAAAACCTATCATATCATCACTTATCATATCTACTCCACCGAGAAATAGCTTACCGTGATCTTTAAAAAGGGCAAGGTTATCTCTTATCTTTTGCAAAAAGATATGTCTTGGTAAAAGTGAGCTATTTTTATCTGTTTTTAGATTTAAAACGATAGCTGTTGTTTGAAAATCCTTACTAACTAAATTGTTTTTATACAAAGGACTTGTCAAGAACTCTTTTTTTGCTAAAGCCAGATTGACATCTTTGCTGCTTAAGGTTGGAACTTTATCTAAAAGATCTGATATAGGTAAATTTTTATTTTCCAAAAGGGGAACATTTAAGATGGAGGTGATTGAAGAGACATTGGGTAATTTTTTTAATCTATTGCTTAAATTTTTTATAACTCCAAGGGCATCTTTTGAAAAAAGCGGTTTATTTGGCGTAAAAGTGATAACTAAGATATCAGGATTGTAAAAATCTTTATCAATTTTGTGCAAAAAAGCAAGGTCTGGATCATTATCCATTAAAAGAGCTTTTGAACTAGTATCTATCTTTAAATAAGTAGATAAATATCCAAAATATAAAAATAACGGAGTTAAAAGTAGAAGTATCGTTTTAGGATACTTCAATATAAAGTTTTTAAAAAAACTCTCAAGCATTAGATTTATTTGCTTTTTGCATATCTTTTAAAAAGTTATCAAAACTTCCATTTTGTAAAAGGTCAGAAAATTGCTGTCTATAGCTTTGTATGATGCTAACCCCTGCAACTATGACATCATAGATGATCCATCCTCTTTTTCTTGAGCGGTAAAATTTATAATCAACTTCGGTTTTGTCTTTTTTATCTATTATTGAAGTTTTTAATATAGCTCTTGATCTTCTTGTTTTTAAAAAATTGTCTATTTGTATCTTTTGGT
Source organism: Campylobacterales bacterium (assembly GCA_027038335.1). GTDB lineage: Bacteria > Campylobacterota > Campylobacteria > Campylobacterales > JALSKU01 > JALSKU01. The sequence goes on from JALVWI010000139.1 coordinate 1,686, forward strand.
CATTATAAAGTTTTAATTTTTCTATAAAAGACTCTTTTAAAAGCTTTATAAAATTTTCTACATATTTTTTTCTTTGCTCATCAGATATATTCATCCAAGCTCTTCTACCAAGTGAAAGTCTTGCCATAAGTCTATAATCAAATACTTCATCAAATATTTTAAAAATCTTCTTAGCTTTTTGCTCTGTACTCTCTTGCTTGTTTTTCAAAATACTTAGTGCTTTATGTATTTTGCTATCCATTTGACTTTTTACATCATTGCTTTGCATAGCAAAAAGTGAAGTTGAACACACAAGCATCACCAAAATCAAAATCTTTTTTATATGTTTCATATTTTACTCTCTTATTAGTTTATTTCTATGTTTTTCATAAAGGTCTTTTAAAACCGGATATAAAACAACATTACCTTTTTTGATAGCTTCATACTTTCTGTAGTCAAATGAAGCTCTATTTATGACATTGAAGCTATTTACTCCAAAAGATTGTGTATCATCATCTACTAGATTGTAATCCCTATTATCTATATAAATTTTAGGATCTATAAAACTATCTGCTACAAGTCCCACGGTATCCCTTAGATTTGAAGGACCGAGTATCGGCAATACTATATAAAATCCACCGCCAATTCCATAATATCCTAAAGTTTGTCCAAAATCTTCATTGTGTGCATATATTTTCATTTTATTGCCTGCCACATCAAAAAGTCCCGCAATTCCAATAGTAGAATTTATCACAAATCTTTCAAGCTCTTCAAAAGAGTTTTTAAACTTAAATTGCAAAAGATTGTTTACAAATCTCACCGGAAAAAAAAGGTTTTGAAAAAAGTTTGATACTGACTCTCTTGCAGGTTTTGGTACAACTTTTTTATACCCTTTTGCTACAGGAAAAAGTATATGCGTATAAAATTTGTCATTTATATTAGTCATGATTTTATTGTATCCGCTTAACGGATCAAAGTCATGCTTT
>JALVWI010000140.1 GCA_027038335.1 Campylobacterales bacterium
TTTCTTAGTTTCCCCCATAGCGAAGGTACAAGAATGATATCTACTCCTTGAATTTGCTTCCAAATATCAACAAATCTCAACTCAAAACAGATGATAATAGCATATCTTATCCCATCTATCTCAAAAAGTTTTATATCCTCTTTTTTACCGGCTTTAAAATACTTATCTTCATTTCCAAACTTAAAAAGCTCATATTTATCTCTTTGAAAAACAACTTCTCCATCGTAAAAAACTTTAGCTCTATTAACAAAGTCCTCTCCCTCTTTTTCCATCAAGGTTAGAGCTAAAACTCTTTTTTGTGAAAGCTCTTTTATCTTTGGTTCTACTATTTTAGTAAAATCAACCGCTTTTTGCATATCATCATAACAAAAATTGCTTAAGCAAAGTTCAGGAGCTACTATGATAGAGTTTGGAGAAGTTTTTTTAACAAGCGAAGAGAATTTTCTAAAATTCTCTTCAAAAGCAAAATCTTTATAACTAAATTGAAGTGCAACTACCTCTTTAAAAGTCATCAAATGTAAGACTTCCTTTGGAGTAGTTAGTAACATTGCCTTCAAAAAAGTTTGTTTTTTGATCATTAAATTTACTAAAGCTATCGACCCATTTTATAGGGTGTTTTGCATCATAAAGAGGCTTAAGTCCCACAGCTTTTAGTCTATCATTTGCAAGATATTTTATATATTCATCGATTATTTCATCAGTAAGCCCTAGGATTTGACCATTTGTTATATATTTACCCCATGATATTTCAAGAGCAGTTGCTTCTTCAAACATATGATAAACTTCATCTATAAGCTCTTTTGTAAAAAGATCAGGTCTCTCTCTTTTAGTTGAATTTATCATATTTTGAAAAAGAAGAAGGTGAGTTACCTCATCTCGTTGGATAAATCTTATCATTTGAGCTGAACCTAGCATCTTACCGCTTCTAGCTAAAGTATAAAAAAATGTAAATCCGCTATAAAAGTAAAGGCCTTCTAAGATTTGATTTGCAAACATAGCTTTTACTATCTGCTCATCGGTAGGGTCTTTTGCCAGTTTCTCATAAACACTTGCTATATAGTCATTTTTACCTTTAAGTTGTTTATCGCTTCTCCACATATCATATATCTCATCAGTATTGCTTGAGATACTATCAACCATAACAGCATAGCTTTGAGAGTGCAAAGCCTCTTCGTAAGCTTGTCTTACAAGGATAAGATTGATCTCAGGAGAGGTTATAAAGGGATTGACATTATCTATCAAGTTATTAGTCTGAAGTGAATCCATAAAAATAAGCTGAGATAAAGCTTTGTCATAAGAGATCTTTTCCTGCTCTGTTAAAAGCTTATAATCCCTCACATCTTGAGTCATATCCACCTCTTTTGGAAACCAAGTATTATTTAGCATCATATCCCATAGATTGTAAGCCCATTGATACTTTATCTTGTTTAGTTCAAAAATTCCTGTAGGATTGCCGCCAAAAATTTTTCTATCGCTTACACCCTCTTTTGATTCTGGATTGTATATCTTTTTTCTTTGCATATTTTTCCTTTATATCATTTGAACTTTTTTATCACCTTTGGCAAGCTCACCGATGATATAACCGTCACTCTCTTCAAGGACTTTATCAACATTAGCTTTATCAACCACAAGCACCATACCTACTCCCATATTGAATGTTCTAAACATTTCCTCTTCACCTACAAAATCCATCATATACTCAAATATCGGCAACACTCTTATATCATCTTTTTTAACAACCGCCATCAAATCTTCAGGCAATACTCTAGGTAGATTTTCTGTGATACCGCCACCTGTGATATGAGCAAGTGCATTGATATAAGGCTTTAGCTTTTTAAAGGTTTTTACATATATTTTAGTAGGCTCTAAAAGAACATCTATGAGTTTTTTATCTTCAAACATATCATCAAAACTATGCTCCATCTTTTCAAAGAGTAGTTTTCTAACAAGAGAAAAACCGTTTGAGTGTATGCCAGAACTTGGAAGTGCTATAAGCACATCACCCTCTTTAACACGACTTACTCTATCAAGTTCATCTTTTTCAGCGATTCCTACCGCAAATCCCGCTAAGTCAAAATCATCCTTTTGATACATTCCGGGCATTTCAGCCGTTTCACCGCCTATGAGAGCACATTCGCTTTGCAAACACCCTTCACTTATGCCTTTTACTATAGCAGTTGATTCTTCTACTATAAGTTTGGAAGTCGCATAATAATCCAAAAAAAACATAGGAGTTGCAAAGTTGCATATAAGGTCATTAACGCACATTGCAACAAGATCAATGCCTACCGTATCAAACTTTTTAGCTTCGATGGCTAACTTTAACTTAGTTCCTACTCCATCGGTAGCACCTAGGATAACAGGTTTGTTATAACCTGAGGGAAGTTCATAAGCCCCCGCAAATGAGCCGATACCGCCTAGTACATTTTTATCAAAAGTTTTTTTTACATAAGGTTTTATCTCTTCAACAAACCTAGCTCCCTCATCTATATCAACACCTGAATCTTTATAACTAATTTTACTCACAAATTATCCTTAATCCTCTTTCCACGGACAAGGTGGAAAAATCTTTTTAAAAAACCAAATAGATGGGCAAAAATTGGTAAATGCCCAAACAAGAAGCATAAATATAACAAATGACTGCA
>JALVWI010000141.1 GCA_027038335.1 Campylobacterales bacterium
CCTAAATCACTTCTTACAGGGATATTTTGTAAGTTTGGATTTTTACTACTTAGTCTGCCGGTTGCTGTTCCTGTTTGTAAAAAAGAGGTGTAAATCCTGCTATGTTTATCCATCTTAGCTAGTTTTAAAAGCGGTTCTATGTATGTACTTCTTAACTTAAAACTCTCTCTATATTCAAGTATCTTTTTGATGATAGGGTGTTCATTTTGCAAAGATAAAAGAACTTTTTCATCTGTGCTATATCCTGTTTTTGTTTTTTTGCCCTTTTTTAACTTTAGTTTTTCAAATAAAATTTCGCCTAACTGCTTTGTAGAGTTTATATTAAATTCGCTTTCGGATAACTCATATATCTCTTTTGTAAGAAGTTCAAGAGTTTTATTTGCCTTTTGTAAAAGCTTCTCTAAAAACTCTATGCTTACAGCTATACCCTCATTTTCCATAGATAAAAGAGTAAAGATAAAGGGATATTCTACCTCTTTTGCCTCATTTTGCAGTGGTTTTTCAAGGTTTTCTTTAAAAAAGTTATAAAGCTTTAGAGTCATCCAAGCATCTTCACTAGCATACAAACAAGCTTCATTCAAATCAACTGAGCTAAAATCATCTCCTTTTTTTACAACATCTTTAAACTTCACCATATTATGATCAAAGTATCTTTTTGCCAAATTATCCATACCCACACTACTTGATGGATCTTTTAGCCAAGCTTCTATCATCGTATCAGCTTCAAGAGTTTTAGGTAAAAAATTGAAATTGTGCCAAAGGATATTGTAGTCATATTTTAAATTTTGCCCTACTATTTTAAATGAAAAAAGCTTTTTTATAGCTTCTTTGGCTACTTCTTCTTCTACTTGGTCTCCAACTCCAAGATAAAAGTGACGAATCGGTACATAATAAGCCTCACTTTCATCATAACAAAAAGAAAAACCGACTATCTTGGCAATCCTAGAAGTTGTAGAAGTTGTCTCCGTATCAAAAGCTACTACGGTATCTTTAGGTATATTTTGTATAACTTCAAAAAGTTTCTCTTTGGTATCAAGAAGTATCGGCTTAAAACTCTCCTTGGCTTCTTTTTTCCTTATCTCTTCATGCTCATAAGTTGCACTTGCTCTTTGGAGTATAGTTTTCATATCATATCTTTGCAACTCATCTTTTATATTTAAGATAGGATTGTTTTTAGGAAAAGTAAATTCATCATAATTTATCTCTTTGACAATATCATAATAAAGCGATGCAAGTTTATAACTTAAAAATGCGTTATCTCTTGAGTCTTCAAGAAGTTTTTTTGTCCTTTTATTGGCAACTTTATCAAGATGATTATAAATATTTTCCAAACTTCCAAACTCTTTTAAAAGAGTTCTAGCTCCCTTTGGACCTATGCCTTTAACTCCGGGTATATTATCACTACTATCTCCTACAAGTGCTAGATAGTCCACTATCTGAGACGGTTTAACTCCAAACTTTTTTACACACTCCTCTTCATTTATCTTTATCTTTTTCATAGGATCATAAACAAGGACTTTATCATCATCTATAAGCTGATAAAGATCTTTATCTGATGAGACTATCTGAACTTTTATACCCTTTTTTTTAGCATCTTCGGCGATAGTGGCTATAATATCATCAGCTTCATATCCGGGAACTTCTATAGACTTAAATCCCATCTTTTTTATCCACTCTATGGCGACGGGTAATTGCTTCAAAAGGTCTTCAGGAGGTGTGGGTCTGTTTGCCTTGTAGTTTGGATCTATCTCGCAACGAAGAGTTTTCTCTTTTGAATCAAGTGCAAAAAGGAGATAATCAGTTCCATGCTCTTTGTTGATAGAGGCTATAAAGTTTATAAAACCGGTCAAAAGCCCTGTGGGAAAACCATCTTTACTTTTAAGATATGGCAAAGCATAATAATTTCTAAAAAAAAATCCAAAAGTATCTATGATGGTTAATGTTTTCATACCTCATCCTGATATTTTTCTTTTACAAAATCAATGGCTTCATTTAATTTATCACTATCAAATCCAAATTGTTTTGCACGATTTAGAGCTATTGTTATATTTCTTTGAGAAAAAGGAGCATTTACGGCACATACAATTTTAGCGATATTTAGATATTCCGCAAATGTTTTAGTATCCTCTTTCGTTTTAAATGGCTCATCACTATATCTTATGATATTTGTAAAATATTCATCAAATCCCCAATGTTCAAATATTTTAGCTGTTACTTCACCGGCAGTTGTATCAACATATATCCTTTCTACCTCTGCAACATTTACCATACTTTCAAGATCTGCTTGAAATTTAAAAGTATCATTATTTTGTACGATAATGTCCGCAATTAAAATTTTACCGGTTTCTTGCAAAAGTGCTGCTGTAAAAATAACATCTCGTTTAGCCTTTTGCATATATCCTATCCAATGCTTGATCAAAGCACCTTGCATATTGCATATAGTTGCAAATTTTTCAGGATTTACATTATATGGTTCTATATCTATTTTCAATAATTTCCTGACAAAAAATAGAGTACTAAGTGTTTTTATCTCCAGTATTCCAAGTAGTGCTACAGCTTGAGCAATATTAAACACTTTTATTTTCAATCCATACAAAGGCGAATTGACAATTTTTAATATATTTGCTACTAGCATAGGATCTT
>JALVWI010000142.1 GCA_027038335.1 Campylobacterales bacterium
AATATGCAAAACAGCACATGCTAGGCAATGAAATAAATATGAATTTTACTACAAAATGGTTTGATTTGCCTTCGAGAGTGTTAAAACATTTTAAATTTGATGCTAGTAAAGATTCAAGTGATATAAACGATACAGAGTTGAAAGAAGTTATCGATATACTTAAAAAAATAGAATCAGGAGAATTTGTAAGTTTAAAAAAATACAAACTCTCAAAAGATAACTATTTTGTTAAGAAAAATATTTTAAATAAGCTTATGCTTGATAAAAAAGAGTCTGAAAATATTTTGAAAAATTGCGAAGATAAAGATAGCGATATATGTCAAAAAGCTTTTGAAATATATTGTACATACGCAAGTTATAGTGATATTAAAAATCAAAGCTTTAAGATAAATAAAGAGCTTTTTGATAAACTTATGAAAAGATTTGAAAATAAAGAAGATGATTTTAAATTTAGCGTTGATGAGTTAAAAGAGTTACTTAAGCAGTTTAATTTTAGTAAATATGAGTATTTGAAATATGCAAAAGTGTTAAAGACTCTTCTAAATCCTGAAGCAGTTATTTCTATTTTTGATACTTTGTCAAATGAAACTGAAGAAGCATTGCAAGCATATTTATATTTACTTTTTGAATTTCAAATGATAGATAAAGCTAGAGAATTGCTTCAATCTGTCCAATCTAAAGAGGCTGAAAAATTTAAATATATTTTAGAGTTAAAAGATTGTGGAAAAAGTTTTGATATAGATATTTTCTTTGATTTGGATTAGGTTTTAGGATTTAGAGTTAAAATAGTAATGGTTTTTGCTAATCACTAATCACAATATGATAGACTTTTCTAAAAAAGATCTTTTATTTTTAGCTCCTCTTGCAGGTTTTACCGACCTTCCTTTTAGAGAGGTAGTTAAGAAATTTGGTGTAGATGTTACCGTTAGTGAAATGATAAGCTCCAATGCACTTGTCTATAACTCTAAAAAAACTTATAAAATGTTGGAAAAAGCTCCGAATGAAACTCCATATATTGTGCAGATTGCCGGTAGTGATATAGAGATCATTAAAAAAGCCGTATTGATTTTAAATGAGATAAAAGGTATAGACGGTATTGATTTAAATTGTGGATGTCCTGTACCGAAAGTAGTCAAACAAGGTAGCGGAAGTGCACTTTTAAATGATTTAGCTAAAATGGGCAAAATTATAGAAACAATAAAAAAATACTCCAACAAGCAATATACTTCTGTTAAAAGCAGACTTGGTTTTAGCAAAAAAATACCTAAAGAGATTGCTAAAGTTTGTGAAGATAGTGGAGCAGATTTTGTTACTTTTCATGCAAGGACAAGAAGTGATGCATATAAAAAAGATAGGATTGATTATGAATCAATAGCAATAGCAAAGCAATCCATATCTATACCCTTGGTGGCAAATGGTGATATAGCTACTTTTGAAAGATATAAAGAGGTAAAAGAGATAACCGGTGCCGATGCTATAATGATAGGAAGAGGTGCACTAGGAAATCCTTGGATATTTTATCAAATAAAAAATTGTCAACAAACGGTTGAAAAGGAAAAAATAAAAGAAATTGTATCCGGGCATTTTGATAGTATGTTGGATTTTTATGGGGAAAGAGCCGTAGGAATTTTTAGAAAGCATATACATTTGTATTCAAAAAATTTTCCCAATGCTACAACTTTTAGAGATAAAATAAATAGGGTAGAAAATCCTCTTTTAGTGAAAGAGTATATAAATGATTTTTTTAGTTAATCTTCACTATCTAGATCAAGACTTGCTTTATCTCGATAATTAGACAATTTATCATTTCCTACTTTTAAAAATTCATCTAGTTTTTGTCTATTTCTTGCAAACATTTGCTCAAATTCCTCATCATTTTCAAGAGTGGTATTATCGCTTGAGAATTTGTCTAGTAGTTGATTGGATGAGCCGGTTAAAATGAGATACTTTTTATCCATATACTGAAGAACCACGATACTGTTTTTAGGATCAATTTGCTTTCTATAAAGTATCTTTACCTCATTTTCATTTTCATTTTTAAAAAGCCAATTTTTACTTATATTTGGTTTTGTAACTCTTTTTTTTACAAGCCAAAGAATTAGCAAAAGTAGTACTAAAATAAATATAACCATATAATATCTACTATCGTTATAGCTCGATTTATCTAGTGGAAGTGAGTTAAAACTGTTTTGAGTAGGTTTACTTTGTGTAGTAGTTGGATTTGGTAGGTTGGATGTAATTTTTGCTCTTAGTCTAAGTCCAAAACCGTCAGTTGTTTTAGATGCTATGATATGGATATTTTTTTTTGTTTTAAGGATGATATTGATACTTTTTTTTATGGGAATAATATGAATTTGATTTATTATGGGAGAGTTTATATTTTTTGTAATTTCTTTGTCGAAATTTATATTGTTTAAAGTGATATTAAAGCCCCCATCAATTTTTTTTAAAAATATTTTACCATTATATGGGGTATCAAAAGATAGCATTATATCAACTCTATCATCTCTATCGTAAGTATTGTAAGTCAATAAGGTAGTTGCCAAAAGATTTATCTGTAAAATAAAGATAATAATAAAAAATTTTATAGTTTTTAAAGATATCAAGTAAGCTCCTTGCTGAAGTACTGTAT
>JALVWI010000143.1 GCA_027038335.1 Campylobacterales bacterium
AATTTGGTGCAAAGGGGTATGAGAGGGCAAAAGAGATAGCACTAGAATATAAAGAGATATTTGGTGATGATTTTTATCTTGAACTTATGAGGCACGGTATAAATGATCAACTTTTTATAGATGAACAGCTTATAAAACTTTCACTTGAAACAGGTATAAAAATCATAGCTACAAATGATACTCACTATTTACGACAGGAAGAAGCTGATGCACATGAAGCATTTATGTGTATAGCGATGAACAAAGAGTTTGACGATCCAAAAAGGCTAAGACACTCTGTGCATGAATTTTATCTAAAATCTCCACAGGAGATAGCAAAGCTTTATGAAGATATCCCTGAAGCTGTGTCAAATACGCAGGATATTGTTGATAAATGCAACCTAGAGCTTGATTTAGGTCATCCTACACCTCCAAAATTTAAATTTACCAAAGAGTATGCTAAAGCTGAAGGGCTTGACTTTAAAAGTGATGATGAATACTTTGAGTATAAGTGTAGAGAAGGGTTAAAAGAGAGACTTAAAAATGTACCAGAAGAAGAACATCAAAAGTATATAGATAGACTTGAACGAGAGATGGATATCATCAACAAGATGAAATTTCCCGGATATATGCTTATCGTTTGGGACTTTACTAGAGAAGCTAAAAAAAGAGGTATTCCGGTAGGTCCCGGACGAGGTTCGGCTGCGGGTAGCCTTGTGGCATACTCTTTGAAGATAACAGATATTGACCCGCTAAAATATGACCTTCTTTTTGAGAGATTTTTAAATCCTGAGAGGGTAAGTATGCCGGATATCGATATGGATTTTTGTCAAGCTAGAAGAGGGGAGATCATAAACTATGTGGTTGAAAAATACGGCAGATACAATGTAGCACAAGTTATAACTTTCGGTAAACTTTTAGCCAAAGGTGTCATAAGAGATACGGCAAGAGTGCTTGGTATGCCTTATAGTGAAGCTGATAGAATGGCAAAACTTATACCGGATGAACTTGGCATCACTTTGCAAAAAGCTTATGAAAAAGAGCCGAAACTTAGAGAGCTTATAGAAAAAGATAGTGCGGCAGCAAGAGTTTGGAAATTTGCCTTATCTTTGGAGGGATTAAATAGAAATGCAGGAATGCATGCAGCTGGAGTAGTGTTGAGCAATGAAGAGTTATGGCATAAAACACCTCTTTACAAGCCATCCAATGATGAACATCTTGTTACTCAATATTCACTAAAATATCTTGAAGATGTTGACCTTATCAAATTTGACTTTTTAGGTCTTAAAACTTTGACTGTTATTGATAATGCACTAAAACTCATCAAAAAAAGATATGATAAAGATATAGACTTTTTAACTGTTGATGTAAATGATCCTCGTATTTATGAACTTATCCAAAGTGGAAATACTTTGGGATTATTCCAAATAGAATCAAGCGGAATGCAGCAGCTAAACGAGCGACTTAAGCCCACTACTTTTGAAGATATTATTGCGGTTTTAGCTCTTTATAGACCGGGTCCTATGGAAAGTGGAATGCTTGATGATTTTATAGAGAGAAAGCATGGACGAGCAGAGATAACATATATGTTTCCGGAACTTGAGCCGATACTAAAGCCTACTTACGGTGTCATAGTTTACCAAGAGCAAGTTATGCAGATAGTTCAAACCATAGGCGGTTTTACTCTAGGTGGAGCTGATGTGGTAAGAAGAGCAATGGGTAAAAAGATAAAGTCTGAAATGGATAGGCTAAAAGGCGAATTTGCTGACGGAGCTCAAAAGAAAGGCTTTGATAGAAAAAAAGCTGAAGAATTGTTTGATCTCATCGTAAAATTTGCAGGGTATGGGTTCAATAAGTCTCACTCGGCAGCTTATGCTATGATAACATTTCAAACAAGTTATCTAAAAGCTTACTATCCTCAAGAGTTTATGGCGGCACTTTTGACAAGTGAGCAGGATAATACCGACAAAATTGTAAAATATGTTGATGAGGTAAAAAGACTAGGCATCAAACTTTTGCCACCTGATGTAAAAAGAAGTTATATAGAGTTTTCAGCTATCAATGACGGAGAAGACAAAGCGATACTTTTTGGACTAGGAGCTATAAAAGGCGTAGGAGCGAAAGCAATTGAGAGTATCATAGAGGCTAGAAATGAAAAGCAGTTTGAGAGTTTAAATGACTTTATATCAAGAATTGATACCCAAAAAGTGAATAAAAAAGTTATAGAATCTCTTATCAAATCAGGTAGTTTTGATAGTTTCGGTTACTCAAGACGAGCTTTACTAGATCATATAGAGCATATTGTAAACGCCGGAGCTGAGTGTGCAAGAGCTAAAAAAATGGCAGAAAATTCCCTCTTTGGAGATAGTGCCGAAATGGTAACGGCTAGGGTTGAGATAACCCAAATGAGTGAATTTGAACTAAAAGATATACTTGATCTTGAGAAAGAGACTATGGGCTTTTATGTATCGGGTCATCCACTTGATAGCTACCGTGAAGAGATAGGAAAAATTCCTCATACACTTTCAAGTGAGATAGATTCTATTGCAGACGGAAGTAAAGCTCTTTTTATAGGAAAAGTAGAAGATATAACTACAAAGATAAGTAAAAAAGGAAATAAGTTCGGTATCATAAATATCATGGATTTTC
>JALVWI010000144.1 GCA_027038335.1 Campylobacterales bacterium
AAGTATCTATATCAACGCTTGAAGAGAGAAAAAACAAAGATGACTCAAAAAATGACTTTGATCGCATTTTATTTATAGTATTTTTTACAGGATCTGTATATTCATCAACATGCACGATAATATCAGGCTTTATGCCATGTTTTTCCAGTATTGCTGAAGTCATAAAAAGTGCCACAACCGTTGCATAAGGAGCATTTTTCTTTAGCCACTCTATATTTTTAGACAAAGATGGACCTGCCGCAACCATGATAATAGGTTTGGAGCGAAAAACATCTTCTTTATATGTTTTTGAAACATTAAAAAATTTATATCCGTTTTTTATACTTTTAACGGTTCTAAGATTTTTTATCAAAAGCCTATCTTGCAAGTAAGTATTACTAGACTGAGTAACTATAAAATTTTGAATTTGAGCAATTTTCTCTCTATAATGGGGATATAGCAGATAATATTTTATGTAATTATTTCTTATAAAACTATTGTGATAAAAACTTTCAAAAGCTTTTTTCAAACCGGCATCATTTTCCATAATAGCAAAATAAAATTCACTCTCTTCGCCTATCTTTGAGTAATCTGTTACAAATAGTGATAGTCTAAAAAGCTCAAGATTGTCCTCAATAACTAAATACATATATGCGTGAATCTTTTCATGTATTTTTTCTACATGAAGACCTAGTCCTACACCAAAAAGGATAAACTTATAAATTTGTTTCATGGTTGTAGTTTTCGGTAGTAACTTTCTAGCAAAACCGACCACCGGAGCAATAAGAACAAACTTTGAGACAGTAGGATCTTCTTCATTAGCATACTCTATAGCATCTTCAGTAAAATTATAATTATAAAAAGTTTCAATAACTCCTTTATCTTTACTATAATTTATCTCATCCGCAGCCTTTTTAGCCGCTTCTACACTAGAGCTTCCATAAAGCCACTGGTTTGTAACGGTATCTAGAACATCAAAATAGCCATCTTTATATTCAAGAGCATACCTCTCTTTGTATGAGCCGTTTTCTATAGCTTGAGAGAGTATATCAACTTTTTTAAAAACTTCGGGATATTTTTCAGATAAAAACAGAAGATTGTTTTGAAATGTAGTTATGGCTTTTTGCTCAATATTTTGCATATAAATTTTGCCTTCTATATAGTTTTACCAATATAAAGCAAAGATTATTCCATGCTTATATATTTCCACTTTAAAGCAGTAGCAAATTCCAAATCTTTAGTAGCTTTTTTGCCTAAAATATCTTTTAAATATTTAGGATGAAGTCCATATCCCGGACGAACTGAGCGAATATTTTCTTTACTAAATTTTTCACCCTTTTTTATCTCTTTTGATGCGTATAAACTTCGTGCAAATTGGCGAGATTTGCTCTTTTTATCGTTCATAGCATAATCAACCTTGCCAAGTAGTTTTTCAGTATCTCTAACGGCTTTTACCATTTGAGAAAACTCTTCTTTATCAAGTGAAAATTCCGCATCAGCTCCACCTATAGATTTGTCTAAGATAAAATGCTTTTCTATCACTTTTGCACCAAGTGTAGTAGCAACAATAGGAGCAGTAATCCCAAGTGTATGATCAGAAAATCCACAAACTACTCCAAAAGTTTCAGCCAAATTCGGTATAGTCTTTAAGTTTGCCTCTTCAAGTGGAGCAGGATAGGCTGAGGTACACTTAAGCAAAATAATATCATCATTTCCCTCATCTTTGCAGATATTTACAACATCTTGAATCTCATCGATCGTAGCAATTCCTGTACTAATAATAATAGGCTTTTTTTTACTAGCGACATATCGTACCAATTCATAATCAGTTATCTCAAAGGAGGCTATCTTGTATGCTGTCGGATCAAACTGCTCCAAAAAATCAACCGCACTCTTATCAAATGGAGTAGAAAATATATCTATCCCTATATCTCTTGCATACTCAAAAAGCTCTTTGTGCCACTCCCAAGGAGTATGAGCCTCTTGATATAATTCATATAGCTTTTTATTATCCCATAAAGTTCCGCCATTTATTATAAAATCATCTTTATCGCTATCCAAGGTAAGAGTATCGGCAGTATATGTTTGAAGTTTAACAGCATTGACACCCATCTCTTTGGCAGCTTTGATACTCTTTTTTGCTACTTCTATTTTGCTACCGTGATTGGCTGATAACTCCGCAATGATATATGTACCGTCTTTTTGCAAATCAAAATTACCTATTTTCATTTTTTAACTCCATTATAATTAGCGAATTATTTTTATCTATTTTTTTAAAATTAAATTTTTTATATAGCTTTATAGCTGAAAAATTATCTTCAAATACTTTAGATACCAATTTTTTGAGTTTTAGTTTATCAAAACCATACTCAAGTATATTTTGCATCAGCAATTTTCCTACACCCTTAAGTGTCGGTTTAGCATATAGTCCTATTTCTGCTTTTAAATTTTTCAAATCAATACTTGTAAAACTAATAACTCCCACAAATTGACCATATTGTTTAACAGCAAAATAGACTCTATCTTTTTTTTCTTTAAGTAGATCAATATATGAGAGATGATCTTCTAGGCTGATCGGCTCTTTATCGAACATCCATTTTCTAATGTAGGGGTGGTTTCTCCATGATAGAATTTCAA
>JALVWI010000145.1 GCA_027038335.1 Campylobacterales bacterium
TTTCAACTTTTTGCCATTTAGTCTGCTGGGTTAAAATTGCTCCCACAACCACTTCAAAACTCCCGCTATGAGGCCACCAAAGAGGATCACGAAGCTCTTTTAGATACCCTTTTTCGACTTTCAAAAACTCAAATAATTCATAACTATTGTTTATTTGCATTGTTATCCTTTAACCCTAAATCCTATCTACTATCTACTCTCTAAAAGCTTCTGTGATTATAACTTCATCTCTATCGTTGTAAATCTTTATCTTTTTAGCCTCTTTGCATTTACCCTTAGTCATATCTAAAACAACCATTTGAAAAATCTTTTTACACTTTTTCGGTATATCAAATGATGATGAGTAGCCGACACTAAACCTTTGCAAAGGCTCTTTTATATCCATTCCTATCACTCCGTCTCTACATCCGCTTAAGCCTACATCACTTACATAAAAAGTTCCATCTTCTATCATCATATCATCAGTACCTATATGGGTATGAGTTCCGCATATCGCACTAACTTTGCCTCTTAGCATGCAAAAAAGAGCTCTTTTTTCACTAGTGGCTTCTGCATGAAAATCTATAAAGATATTTTTTATATCTTGTTCATTTAACTCTTTTATAATTTTTTGGATAGTTTCAAAAGGGTTATTTACCATGGGCATAGTAAAATGTCCCATAAGATTGATAATAGCCAACTTTTCATTTGCCACATCAAATACCTCTACCCCTCGTCCGGGAGTGATGTCCGGATAATTTGCCGGTCTAAGTACCGCAATATCATTTAAAAGCGGAATAATATCTTTTTTATCCCAGATATGATTGCCTCCTGTTATTACATCTATCCCATACCCAAAAAGCTCATCAGCATTTTTTCGGCTCAAGCCAAACCCGTGACTGGCATTTTCCCCGTTTGCAATAACAAAATCAAGTCCAAACTCATCTCTTAAATATCCAAGATGATTTTTTATCATCTCTCTTCCGGGTTTTCCGACAATATCCCCGATAAATCCTATCTTCATATCCAAACTCTCAATTTTTCATTTTTCATTTTTCATTTTTAATTCTCTAAGTACTTCCCTGATAATGTCGTCGTCATCTTTGCTTTTTGCCCTAAACTCTTCCTTTTCACCGTTTTCATATACAAAAGTTATATTTTGCTGATAGTTTGATATTTGCACAACTCCGGCTTTTATAGCTTTTATCTTTATAGCAATTAAATCTAAAAATTTCTTTGTCGGCTCATCAATTTTGCCAAATCTATCATAAAGTTCCTCCTCTATATCATACACTTGAGTAATCTCTTCACAAAGACCAAGCCGTCTATATACATCAAGCCTTAGCCTATCCTCACTAATATACTCATTTGTTATATATGCACTTATATTTAGCTTTAAGTTTACCTCTTTTTTGCGTATCACTTTTTTATGAAGTAGCTCATTTATGCTATCTTCAAGCAACTTTAGATACTGAGTGTAGCCTATATTTTTGATATGTCCGCTTTGGGCTTTTCCTATGAGGTTGCCTCCGCCTCTTATCTGCAAGTCATGATAAGCCAAAATAGAGCCGCTACCTAAAAAGGAGTTGCTCTCAAGTGCGATGAGTCTTTTTTTGGATATTTCATTTAAAGTATCTCTATTTTGCACCATTAAGTAGCAGTATCCTTCGTGTTTTCCTCTTCCTACTCTTCCTCTTAATTGATGCAAATCCGCTATACCGAAACGATCGGCATTTTCCACTATCATTGTATTGACTCTGGGCATATGAAGACCTGATTCGACTATAGAGGTGCTTAGAAGCAGGTCATATTTACCCTCTTCAAACTCTATCATCTCTTTTTCCATTTGAGATGAATTAATTTTTGAATGAAGAGTGAGTATCTTTAAACTAGGTAGTAATTCTTGAAGATATTTTTTTCTTTCATCTATGGTTGCTATCCTATTATGAACAAAAAATATCTGCCCTCCTCTTCTAAGCTCTCTTAAAATGATCTCTTTTATTACCGTTTTATTGAACTCTTTTACAAAAGTTCTAACTCCCTTTTTTTCAAGCGGAGGAGTAAGTATCTGTGAGTATTGTTTGATAGAGCTTAATGCCATATTTAAACTTCTTGGGATCGGAGTAGCACTCATAGATAGGATATGAACATCTTTTTTGAGATTTTTTAGCTTCTCTTTTTGTTTTACACCAAATTTATGCTCTTCATCGATAACCAAAAGGGCTAAATTTTTAAATTTTGCATTAAATAGCGCATGAGTTCCGACGCAAAGTGAAACCGTACCGTCTTCAAGCCCTTTTAAAGTCTCTTTTTTCTCCTTTGCACTTACAAATCTATCAAGTTTATAAACATTTATACCGAACTTTTCAAATCTCTCTTTTAGAGTATTGTAGTGTTGATTGGCTAAAAGCGTAGTAGGGGCTACAAAAGCTGCTTGATAAGAGTTTTTAACGGTAGCAAATATAGCATTCATAGCAACTTCCGTTTTACCAAAGCCTACATCACCGCTTAAAAGTCTATCCATAATCTTTTCAGAGCTTAAATCTTTTAGTATATCTTGGATAGCTCTATCTTGATCCTCGGTATAAATAAAACCGGCATTTTTTTGAAAGATTTGAAGTTCGGGTATATCGA
>JALVWI010000146.1 GCA_027038335.1 Campylobacterales bacterium
ATAAAGCGATATTTTATAGGATTATCAATTCTACTATAAAATGAGTATATGAACAAGTGTTATTTGATATTTTAACATATATTAACACTTGTTCATATATAATTACTTGACAAATGAACAAGTGTTAAGTATAATTACAAAAAGCGTTTACCAAGGGGTTGCAATGAATAAAACTACAAAAGAAAAGATTTTGGATGCTGCATTGGAACTTTTTTCTCAAAAAGGCTATAAAGGTGCAAGTGTAAGAATGATATCTTCAAAAGTAGGCATAAGAGAGAGTGCATTGTACAATCATTTTAAGAATAAAGAGGATATTTTAAATACTATCGTCTCTACCCTATCCTCTTCCTCTTTGTCTTTATTAAACAGTAATAAACCGCTTGAAGAATCTGCAAAAAAAGGAAAAAGTTTTTTAAGAGAATTTGCTACATCTTTTAAACTTTTATCTTATGATGAAAAATCAGAGAAATTTTTTCGTTTTATGATGATAGAATTGATGCAAAATAAAAATATAAGAGATATTTTCTTAAATGATTTTCATCAGTCACATCTAAAGATCCTCTCTCAAGCATTTTTTACAATGATGCAAGAAGGTATGATACGCTCTAGTGATCCAATGCTTATGGCTAGAGAATTTTTATCTCCACTATTTTTTTATAGGATGCAGGCAACTCTTTTTAGACTTGATGGACAAAGTACTTCAAGCATTGCAACACTGTTTGAAAAACATATAGACTTTTTTTGGGAAATGATAAATCAAGGATAAGATTTTTAAAAATACTAACTATAAATCTCAGAAGTTTCTACTAATTCTTTAGATATTTCATTTTTAGGTGAAATTTTTGCACTCTCTTTGAACTGAGTTATTTGTCTTATGATATTTCCCTTCCCGGTTGAAAGTTTTTTAAATGCTTCATTATAGCTCTCTTCGCTTTTTTTGATACTTTTTCCTACATTTTCAAAATCTTTTAAAAATCCTACAAATTTTGCATAAAGTTTTTCAGCTTTTATAGTTACCTCTTTGATATTTTGAGCCTGTTTTTCATAACGCCAACTATTTTCAACAGCCCTTAAGGCAACTAGAAGAGTCGTAGGGCTAACAAGGACAATATGCTCTCTAAAAGCTTTGTCATACAAAGCAGGATCATTTTTAAGTGCCGTCATTAAAGCACCCTCGACAGGGATAAACATAAATACAAAATCAAGCGAGTTAACTCCACTTAATTTTTCATAATCTTTTTTGGATAACTCTCTGATATGCTCTTTTATAGAATTTATATGTAATTTTAATTCTTTATTTTTTTCAAATTCATCATCACTTGAGATATATCTTTCATAATTAGTTAGCGAAGTTTTTGCATCTATAATGATCTGTCTATTTCCGGGGAGTTTTACTATCACATCCGGACGAAATCTCTCGCCGTTTTCACTTTTTAATGATACTTCTCTTTCATACTCTTCTCCCTCTCTAAGCCCGGATGATTCCAAAACTCTCTCAAGTATCATTTCTCCCCAAGTTCCTTGTTGTTTTGTTTCGCCTTTTAGAGCATTTGTGAGGTTTAAAGCTTCTTGACTCATTTTTTCATTTAATTCTTTTAAAGTTTTTATCTCATAAAATAAAGCATTTCTCTCTTTGGTCTCTTTG
This sequence comes from Campylobacterales bacterium, assembly GCA_027038335.1. Classification (GTDB taxonomy): domain Bacteria; phylum Campylobacterota; class Campylobacteria; order Campylobacterales; family JALSKU01; genus JALSKU01. The sequence continues at coordinate 1,646 of JALVWI010000146.1, forward strand.
TCGTATATATCATTAACTCTTTTTTTAAATTCCTCTATTTGGAGTTTTACAGGAGTGATTATCTCTTTTACGCTTTGAGAGCTTTGTTCACTAAATTTTTTACTGTTATTTTCAAGAACTTTATTTGCTATATAATGAAACTCTTTTGTGAGCTTATCTTTGTTATCGTTAAGTAAAGCTAATTTTTCTTCTATGTTTTTCTTTTGTTCTTTGATGGTTGTACTTAATGTAGCTATCAAGGTCTGATCATTATTATGAGTATCTTGCAATATTTTTATATCTTTAAGTGTTTGTTTGTGTATCTCTTTTAATTCTTTGAAATGATAGTTTTTCTCTTCAAGATGAGCTTTTAAGGATGAAATATTTTGTTTTAATTCTCCAATCTCTTTATCTTTTTGAAAAATTTTATCATTTAGTATTTTTATGATTTGATTTTTCTTTTTAAGGAGAATCAAATATCCAATAATTATTACGATAATAAAAAAAATCAATATATAATTTATATAAATATTTTCTATCATCATAATATTATTCTAAAAAGGCCAAATACTTTCAATAATTTTAGTACCCCATCCTTTTTTACTATTTAGCTCAAGTGATCCTTCTGTTTTGTAAAGTATCTTAGCATCAGCTATATATTTTGAATTTATAGTATTTGTTTGATCTATATCGTAAGGTCTTATTACGCCACTTATTTGTATAATTTGCTTTTCTCCGTTTATTAACATTTCTCTACTTCCGGATATAAAGTAGTTACCGTTGTTTAATATTTTTATCACTCTTGCAGATATAGTTGTGGTGAAAGATTCACTTCTTGTATTATCACCTTTGCTTGAAAAATTATTTTGTGAGTTTGTTCCAAAACCGATATTTGTCAAACCGTTTACTCTGTTTAGTGCCCCATTTAATGCTGCGTTATTTCCGGCACTAGTAAAGATTCCTCCTCCCAATTTATCATTTGTATTTTT
>JALVWI010000147.1 GCA_027038335.1 Campylobacterales bacterium
TTGCTATTGCTTATGTACTTTTTTTAGGTAAATACATTGACGGTATATTTGGATTTGCCGGTATGACAGTGACTAGATTTCTTTACAGGATGTATTTTACAAGTGAAGGACTTTTTGGATTTATTGCCAATATTTCTGCTACTTATGTATTTATGTTTATGCTTTTTGCCGCATTTTTGATGAAAAGCGGGGCGGGGGATTTTATAGTAGATCTTTCCAAATCCATTACTTCAAGATTTAGGGGCGGAGCGGGACATGTTGCAGTATTTAGCTCAGCTCTTATGGGGACTATATCCGGCTCAGCCGTTGCCAACACAGTCTCAACTGGAACTATCACCATCCCTATGATGGTAAAAAATGGATTTAAGCCTATCTTTGCCGCTGCTGTAGAAACCGCAGCTAGTACAGGCGGTCAGATAATGCCTCCTATCATGGGAGCTGGAGTTTTTATCATGGCTCAAATGACACATATATCATTTGCCACCATCATAGCTGTTTCTGTATTGCCGGCTATTTTATACTTTGCTTCTATCTCTTTTTATATACACATTCATGCAAAAAAACATGGCATTGAAGCAACGGGAGAAAAGGTGGAAGTTTTGCCTACTCTAAGAGAGGGATTTCACTTTTTCATCCCTTTGGCAACACTGATAGGTTTACTTGTGTATGGATTTACTCCTACTTATGCAGCAGGTATATCCATAGTGGTTATCATTCTTTCATCTTACCTTACCAAAAATAAAAAAATGAGTTTAAAAGATATATTTGAAGCTTTAGCATTAGGTACTCAAAATATGATAGTAACCGGAGTTTTACTTGTATCGATAGGAGTTGTGGTAGGCATTATCAATATCTCAGGTATCGGTGTCACATTTTCACAGCTTATCATGGAGTGGTCAAGCGGACATTTGCTATTGGCTTTGGTTTTGGTAGCTATCGCATCTTTATTTTTAGGAATGGGTTTGCCGGTAACCGCATCATATATAGTACTTGCTGTTTTATCAGCTCCGGCACTTTTGGGACTTATGCTAAGTCCTGCCATGGCAGCACTAGTAAGTGCAGGTGTAACTCCTCCTGAAGTTACTATGTATCTTTTAGCAGCCCATCTTATCATCTTTTGGCTCTCTCAAGATTCCAACCTTACTCCGCCCGTTTGTTTAGCAGCCTTTGCAGCAGCAGGCATAGCTAAAACTCCTCCAATGCGAACAGGACTTGAAGCATGGAAACTAGGAAAAGGTTTGTATATCATGCCGCTTTTGTTTGCCTTTTCTGATTTGATTAGCGGTGGATGGGCAGATAGATTTGAAGTATTTTTATTTGCAATCCCCGGAATTTTATCTTTTGCCATATTTGTGGAGGGTTATTGGAATGCAAAGCTAAAAATTTATGAGAGATTGATATTTGTAGTTACTACACTTCTTTTACTATTTCCGGATAAAATTTTTGGATACAAAAGCATTATACCTCATATACAAGATTCTCATATAGTAGGGATTGTACTATTTGGGATAATGTTGTGGATGCACAACAAAAGAGCTAAAGCAAGTTTAGCATAAAAAAGTGTATTAATTCATAAGTATTGCTCCAATACATTGCTTTTTCATAATGAAGTTATTATATTAATCCAAAATTTTGCAATAGACTTTGTTGTAGTAATACTTATGCTTGAAGATTAGAGGTTTTGAAAAAATCATAAAAAAACAAATGTCTAGCTTGTCACAATATAGAGTTTATTTTTTCACAAGCAAAGCTTTAGTGAGAAAATTTTTCAATAAACCAAATCCTACTTATTTATTACTATCATCTCTTTATTCCATCAAAGCCTTGTTGATTATCATCCCCTTTTTATCATCATAAATTTTTATCTTTTTAGCTTCTATACATTTGCCGTCAGTTATACTTAAGATAACCATCTGCAAAATCTTTTTACACTTTTTCGGTATATCAAATGATGATGAGTAACCGACACTAAACCTTTGTAACGGCTCTTTTATATCCATACCTATCACTCCGTCTCTACATCCGCTTAAGCCTACATCACTTACATAAAAAGTTCCATCTTCTATCATCATATCATCTGTACCTATATGGGTATGAGTTCCGCATATCGCACTAACTTTGCCTCTTAGCATGCAAAAAAGAGCTCTTTTTTCACTAGTAGCTTCTGCATGAAAATCTATAAAGATATTTTTTATATCTTGTTCATTTAAATCTTTTATGATTTTTTGGATAGTTTCAAAAGGGTTATTTACCATAGGCATAGTAAAATGTCCCATAAGATTAATAATAGCCAATTTTTCATTTGCCACACCAAATACCTCTACACCTCGTCCGGGAGTGATACTAGGATAATTTGCCGGTCTAAGTACCGCAATATCATTTAAAAGCGGAATAATATCTTTTTTATCCCAGATATGATTTCCTCCTGTTATTACATCTATCCCATACCCAAAAAGCTCATCAGCATTTTTTTTACTCAGCCCAAACCCGTGACTGGCATTTTCCCCGTTTGCAATAACAAAATCAAGTCCAAACTCATCTCTTAAATATCCAAGATGATTTTTTATCATCTCTCTTCCGGGTTTTCCGACAATATCCCCGATAAATC
>JALVWI010000148.1 GCA_027038335.1 Campylobacterales bacterium
CATTTTTTACAAGATTTAAGATAACCTGTTTTAACTCATTTGGGTATGTTTGAAATGGCTTTTTATATTTTATCTCTTTTATAATTTTTATTTTTTTACTATCTAGCGAAGATTTGACAATGCTTATGACATTATCTATCATTATACTGAAGTTAGCACTATCTTGCTTTTTATCGGCTTTAAAAAAGTTTCTAAAGTCTTCTATGGTATTGCTTAAATGTTTTGAATACTCATTTATCCTAGAAGCTAACTCTATACTTAACTCTTTATCCAATTTATTTAACTTTGCTTTCAAAAGTATTGTCGAACTAGTTGAACTGATAGCCGCCAAAGGCTGTCTCCATTGATGAGCTATCATACTTATCATTTCACCCATTTGGGCAAGACGGGATTGTTGCAAGAGTTGTCTTTGATTTGCCTCTAACTCTTTTTTTATATTTTCGACAGATTTTTCAAGTTTTTTATTGTACTTTCTTGTAATTACATTTATAGCTATCAATATCATAAATATAATTAAAGCAACTATGATAAATTTCCAAAATTCATCATACTGTACTTTTTTTTCAAACTTTTTACCTATCCACTTTTGAAAAATGATATTTTTTACACTTTTAGGAATCTTGTTTAACTCTTTTTGCATAATAGAAAGAAGTATATGGTCATCTTTCCTTGCTGCCACTGAAAGATTGTATTTTTTTCCAATATATCCTGAGATTTGTAAGTCATTAAAATTATACATATTTTTATAGTAAGATAGCACTGGCATAGTTGCTATCGTAAAATAAGCTTTAGAGTTTTCGACATCTTCAAATGCCTCTTTGTAGCCTTTCGTCTCTATGATATGGATACCGGGATACTTTTTTCTAAATATTTCTATAAGAGCGGATCCTTTTTTCCGTGCCATTGTTTTATGTATGATACTTTCTATATTTTGCACCAAAGGTTTATCTTTTTTAGTTATTATTACTAGAGGAAAGCTCATATAAGGCTTAGTAAAATTAGCATATAATTCTCTTTTTTTTGTATCAACGGCACTTGGCAACATATCACATTTTTTATCTCTTAAATAGATCTGTGATTCTTTCCAAGTAGATGTTTTTATGTATTGATATTTCAGCCCCACACTATCAAAAACTATATCCATTATATCCATAGAAATACCTTGAGGTTTACCGTTTTGCACAAATTCTATAGGCTCCCAATTCGGATTGACACAGATTTTGATAATTTTTTTCTTTCTTATATAGTGTAACTCTTCTATATTTAATTTACCGTTATCAATTATTTGATAAACAAAATTATTTATATTGATCTTATGTTTAGCCAAACCAATAAAATGATATATATCATAAATTCTTTGTATCTTGTTTTTATCAATACTGCCCAATTTTTTTGTATGATCATAAGCCAATTTTTTTAGAGTTATTGCTTCATAGAAAAGTGCTTTTCTACTTTTATGCTGAGTATTATACTTTTTCAAAATAACATCTAAAGTTTCACTGATATGACTAAAAGCATATTTCCAACCCTCAAGTGTTGCTTTTGTAAAATTTTCAACGATCTTAGGATGGTTTTTCAACTCCTTTGACGAGGTAAATAAAATACCGTCATAAAAATCAAATCCATAGTCTTTCGGATCCCAAATCTTATAGGGTATCTTCTTCTCTTTTAGTGTATAAGGTTCATCTGAACTATAAGCAGATACAGCATCTACTTTTTTTCTAATCAAATTATTTATATCAAAATTTTGAGGTACTATTTGTATATCTTTCAATGTTACGCCATTTGCTAAAAACATTGATAGTAAAGTTGCAGATTCTGATGCATCTTTACTCATCATTATCTTTTTACCTCTAAAATCTTTAAAAGAATTTATACCTGAAGATTTAAGGCTTAAAAGTATATGGGGAGATGATTGAAAAATAGCTGCCAAAATGACTAACTTTTTACCTTTAGCTCTATCTAGTATGAGAGTTGGATATCCTACGCCAAATGTTGACTTACCCTTCAAAACATCATCAACTATGTTTATCCCGTTTTTATACTCTTTGATTTGTACATCAAGCCCTACATCCTTATAAAATCCTTTCTCTTTTGCCATATAATATCCGGCAAATTCAAACTGATGTTTCCAATTTAACTGGATAGAAACCTTATCAAAATGTTTTTCTGCAAAACTTTGCAATGATAAAGCTAATAGTGTACAAAAAAGAAAAAGAATTTTTTTTATCAATTTTTTATCCTTTTAGACTTTCAGGTTTACCAAAATAATACCCCTGAGAATAATCAACTCCCAAATTTTTTAATATAATATAAATATTTTCATTTTCAACAAATTCTGCAACTGTTTGGATGTGCTGCTCTTTTGCAAAAGATAAAAAACCTTTTATGATAGAGAGTGATTTTCTATCAAATTCCAAATCCTTAACAAGTGTTCCATCTATCTTTATAATATCTGGATCGTACTTTATAAGCCTTTTCATATTTGAATAACCGCTACCAAAGTCATCTATAGCTATCTTTACTCCGTAAGATTTTACATGTTTGATAAAATCTTTTATAACCTTAAAATCAACCACTTCTTCACTTTCAAGAAGTTCAAA
>JALVWI010000149.1 GCA_027038335.1 Campylobacterales bacterium
ATATCATAAATATAAACCTTATATTGTAATAGCTGATGTAAATATGCCTATTTTAGATGGACTTGAAATGTCTAAGATCATCAAAAAAGAAAACCCTCAAACGCAAATCATATTGATTTCTTCACAAGAAGATGCAAAAGTGTTGAAAGAAGCTACAGAAATTAAAATAGATGCTTTTATGACAAAGCCTATAATAGATCCGTCTATTATGCTTAAAAAACTGGAAGAATTTGCTAAAAAAATCAAAAATGATAAAAATATAAATTTGACAAATAAACAACTTTTAAAAATGGCTGCAATAGATCAACTAACAGGGCTATGTAGCAGATATAAAATAAATGAAATATTATCTAGCGAAAAAAGTAGAAATAATAGATTTGGAATATATTTTTCTATCATATTTATTGATATAGATAATTTTAAAATGGTAAACGATACATACGGGCACTTAATAGGAGATCAAGTTCTTGTAGAGTTTGCTAAAATTTTATCTTTAAATTCAAGAGTTACTGATATCGTAGGAAGATGGGGAAGTGATGAATTTCTGATCATATTACCTCAAACTAAAAAATTGGATGCTTTTGTAGTAGCAGAAAACTTAAAAGAAAAAATTTCTATCCATAATTTTTCTTCAATAGGCAAGTTAAGTGCAAGTTTTGGAATTACTGAATGTAGATCATCAGATGATAATATAAAAAGTATTATTAAAAAAGCCGATAATGCCTTGTATGAAGCAAAAAAAATGGGAAAAAATAGAATATGCATATCATAAAAAAAATATTTTTAATATCTGTATTTACTATAAAGTTATTTTCCATCACAGATACTTTTCTAAATTCAAAAGAAAACAGATATATAAATAATAAGCAAAGCATAAGTGTATATTTAGATAAAGATTGGGCACCAAAAGATGAAGATGAGTTTCCTCAAATATATAATTTTTTACAAAATTATTTAAAATTGTATGAAAAAGTATTGAAAAAGAAAATAATATTTATAAAAAATAAAAAATATAAATCAAAAAAAGAGAAAATCGACATAACTGCAGTTCAAGGAAAAAATAGTATAAAAAATAAAGCATACTTATATAGCAATTTTAAAGTATTTAGTATATTTTATGCATTTGCAATACCATTGCATAAAAAAAATCCTACCTTTGAAAGCTTAAATAGAAAAAAGATGTCTTTAGCTATAGTTCAAAGATGTGGCAAACTCGAATATATCAGAAAAAGATATCCTGATATAAGGTTGATAGAGTGTGCAACAAATTATGATGCATTAAAATTTGTATTACAAAAAAAAGCTGATTACGCATTTGGCAACTTTTGTATATTTGATTATTTGGTATATAAAAATTTTCTTTCCGGTTTAAAGATAAAGCTTCAAAATAGTGATAAAAATCTTATTACTACATCAAAATATTTAGCATTTAGTAAAGATAATCGTATATTAAAAAATATTTTTGACAAGGCTTACAAGCAGATAGATAAAGAAGAAATATATCTTTTAAAATCTAAATGGCTTCCGATACCGACTGCGAAAAAAATATTTTTAACAAAAAAAGAAAAAAACTTTATAAAAAATCATACTATAAAATTGTGCACAACAACTACTTGGATACCTTTTAATTTTCAAGATATACATAAAAATATTATAGGTATAGGTATAGATTATTGGAAAATGATCGCAAAAAAAGTTAACTTAAAATATAAAATTTATAAAGCAAAAGATTTTACAGAAGTTTTAAATGATATCAAAACAAAAAAATATGATTTAAATATGGCTACAACAAAGACTCTTGATAAAAAATCTTTTGCACTTTTTACAAAAACTTATGAAAAATTTCCTATTGCAATAGCAACAAAAAAAATAAGTAATTTTATAACAACAGGAGTAGATCTAGAAAATAAAAAAGTTGCGGTAGGCAAGAGTTATAGCACATATTATTTACTTAAAAGTATGTTTCCAAAAATAAATTTTATACTTACAAAAGATACTAAAGAAGCATTGCAACTTGTACATGATAATAAAGCTTTTGCAGCTGTTGACATTGAGCCTTCTTTGAGGTATCAAATCATAAAAAACGGTTTTAAAGATATATTTGTAACCGGTGTAACAGGTGTTGATTTCAATCTGCAAATCATGGTAAGAGATGATTATAATACTCTTGTTTCTTTGCTAAATAAGGCTATAAACAGTATAAGTAACCAAGAGAGAATAGCAATTTATAAAAAATGGATGGGAATAAATAAAGAGCATATAAATTATACACTTATTGCAGAGATTTCACTCTTCTTTTTTCTTATTATACTGATACTTTTATATTTTTATATAAGACAAAAGAGATTAAAAAAAGAGGTTGAAAACTTAAATAAAACTCTTGAAAAAAGGATAGAAATTGCTATAGAAAAGGAGAGAAAACATCAACTTATTATGCTACAACAATCCCGTTTAGCTCAAATGGGAGAAGCCATATCTATGATAGCTCATCAATGGAAACAACCTTTAAGTACTTTAGTTTTTTTAAATAGTACAATAATTGCAAAATATAAAAATAATGCAATTACAAAAGATATAATGCAACAGTTTGAAAAAAGATCAAGTAAAATTATCTTTCAAATGGCTCAAACTATAGATAATTTTAGAAATTTTTTTAAACCTGAAAAAGAAAAAGCTATTTTTTCATTAAATGAAACTATTTCTGAATCCTTGGAAATCATATCTCCCATTCTTCAAGAAAAACATATCAATATCACTGTAAACTTAAATAAAGATACAAAGATACTAGGGTATAAAAATGAATTTGGACAGGCAATATTAAATATTATAAATAACTCAAAAGATGCTTTTTTGGAAAGAGATATAAAAAATAGAAAAATTATCATTGAAAAAACTACAAAAAATAATACTGTTGATATTATCATACAAGATAATGCAGGAGGTATTGATAGAGGTATTATTTCTAACATATTTGAACCTTATTTTACAACAAAAGAGAGAAGTGGAGGAGATGGAATAGGGCTGTATATGACAAAACTTATCATAGAAAAACATATGAATGGAAAAATTTATATAGAAAATATAAATAATGGAATAAAAGTCAAAATAGTTTTAGAAACAATAGAAAATGAAACTAGAAATTAAATAACAAGCTTATAAAAGTTTATCCGATTCTTTTTCATTGTAAATCTTTATAAAGTTTTTCAAGAGTAATGTAGCAGTTACTCCTTGACCCTTTGTCAATGTTTTGCTAAAACTTCCATTATATACAAAATTTTTTCCACAAGAGGGTGAATTTTCTTTTAGGAGTGCTTTTTTGATATTTAAATCTTTACATATATCTAAAGCTTTTTTTGCTCCTTTTATAAAATAGTGTGTTACATCCTCATTGGAACTGTTGATTATCTTCAAAGGGGTTGTTGATGCTATTTCTGAAGGAGGTCTAGGTATGGGTAAACCTCCTTCAACTTCAGGGCAAAACGGTATAAGTTCATACTTCTCTTTTAACTTGGATATATTTATCAAATTATTTTTACCGTTATATTTGACATTAGCTCCAAGTAAGCAAGCACTTACTAAAAGTTTTTCTTTAGTTGACAAACTCTTTTATCCTTTTGATACCCTCAATAATACTCTTTTCATCAGTTGCAAAAGAAAATCTAACATATCCTTCACTTCCAAAACCGATACCCGGAATCACTGCCACCCCTTTTTTGGCTAAAAGCTCCTTTGCAAATTTCATAGAATCATTACTGATCTTTTTTATATTGATAAAAAGATAAAATGCCCCGTCAGGCTTTACAACTGATAGTCCATCTATATCATTGATCATTTTAACAGCTAAATCCCTTCTTTTTTGAAACTCTTTTCTCATATACTCTATATCTTTATCTGCTCTTCCATTAAGTGCCGGTATAGCTGCGTGTTGTGTTATGGAGTTGATATTTGATGCACTTTGGCTTTGCAGTTTTTTCATAGCATCTATTAGTTCATCTTGTGGAGTGGCAAGATAACCAAATCTCCATCCTGTCATTGCTACTGATTTGCTAAGACCATTTACAGTGATAGTTCTTTGAAACATATCTTCGCTAATACTTGCAACTGAAACGAACTCTTTATCATATATCAGCTTTTCATACATTTCATCAGAGCATACAAATACTTCTGTTCCTTTTAAAACTTCAGCTATCTCTTCAAGTTCCTCTTTAGAGTAAACCGAACCGGTTGGATTTGACGGAGTTGTAAGTATGAGCATCTTTGTTCTTGGAGTTATGGCATCTTTTAACTGCTTTGCATTTATCTTAAATCCACTCTCATCAGTTGTTTCCACAGTTATAGGGATACCACCGCTATATCTTACCAACTCAGGATATGTTACCCAGTAAGGTGCAGGAATGATAACTTCATCACCTTGTTCGATGAGTGCTTGAGTAAGATTGAACAAAGAGTGTTTTGCCCCATTGCTTGTGATGATATTTGAGGGATTATATTTTAAACTGTTGTCTCTTTCAAGTTTTTTTGAAATTGCCTCTAAAAGTTCCGGTATTCCTGCAACCGCGGTATATTTGGTAAAACCGTTTTTTAAAGCCTTTATAGCTTCTTCTTTGATAACTTCTGGGGTATCAAAGTCCGGCTCACCTGCTGAAAAACTAAGTACATCCTTTCCCTCGGCTTTTAAATTTCTAGCTAGTGTACTTATGGCTATAGTCATAGACTCATTGAGCCTCTTTACTCTTTTTGTCAACATATCTTATCCTTTATTTTAAAGCATTTATAAATGCTTGATATATCTTTTCTAACTCTTTATCTTTCTCTATCACGATACTTTCATCATGTTCAGCCATTGCCTCTTCGAGTACATTAAGTCTTTTTATAATATACTCAAACAATTCTTTGTTTATATCGGGAAGTTTATTGTGGGAATGTTGAGACTTATCTCTTCCTTTTTGTATGACTTTAGCAGGTATTCCCACGGCAGTTGACTCTGCCGGTACATCATGAATGATAACTGAATTTGCCCCTATCTTAGAATTTTTACCTATTGTAATATTGCCCAACACTTTTGCTCCACCGCCTACTACTACACCATCTTCTAGTGTAGGGTGTCTTTTTATGTTTCGATCTAAACTAACTCCACCTAAAGTTACTTGTTGATATAGCAAAACATCATTTCCTATCTTGGTAGTTTCGCCTACAACAACACCCAAGCCATGGTCTATAAAAAATCTCCTGCCTATTTCACATCCCGGATGGATATCAATACCGGTAAATATTTGAGATATTCCCATCAATATCCTTCCGGCCAATTTCCATCCGCTATTGTACATTCGGTTTGCAATCCTATAATTTGCAACAGCCCAAACTCCGGGATAATTAAAAAATATTTCCCATTTTGAATTTATTGCCGGATCACAACGGTAAGGCATCATAAAGTCCTCTTTTATCTGTTTCCATAAAGTTTGTTTGCTATTCACTTATCTTCCTTGAAAAAATCAGGTTGTATTATATCAGTTTTTAAATATCCGTTATCTTGTAAAAATATTTTAATCATGCTACTTGTTTTTTCTATCTCTTGTTTATTATTTAAAGCAAGTTTTATCTTCTCTTTCAATATATTTATCACTTCATTTTTATCATATCCTATCTCATCTAAAATTTGCAAAATATCTTTAGACTCTTTTATATTATTTAATGCAAATGAAGTTTCATCTATATCTATAGATACTTCAGTAGGGTGTGCAAAGAGATTGTGTCTCATTCCCATAGTCTCTTGATAAGCTCCTACTAGGAAAAAAGCTAAAAAATAATCCTCTTCTTCAAGGTTTACATCATGTAAAAAAAGAGGATTTTTTATATCAAAACTTATCTCTCCGTCACTATCACATGTAATATCCCACAAAGATGCACTTCTTTTATTTGTTTCATTTAGTTTGCTAAGAGGCATAACAGGAAAGTTTTGTTTTAACCCCCAGTTATCAGGCAAACTTTGAAAAAGAGAAAAATTTAAAAGATATTTTTCTTGAACACGATCTTGGATAGATAAAAGTTCTTTATGATTTTTATCTGCTAAAAGTTTTATAGCTTTTTCTATTATTAAATTGACTAAGATTTCAGTATTTGACCTATCTTCAAGATCAATATATCCAAGATCAAAAAGTGTCAGGAGTGATTCCATGTGATCTAAACTATCATGCAAAAATTCTAGTGCATTTTTTTTATTTATATCTTTGTATAGTTCGTACAATTCACTTACTAAAGGGGGATTTTTTTCTTTTAGTCTTAAAAGTTTTTGTGAATACTCTTTCGAAAAAAGCTCCAACACAGGTGCGATAAGTACAGCATGTGAAGCTGCTATATACCTTCCTGACTCTATAAATATATCAGGTTCGGCTACATTTTTTCTTTTTGCAATATCCTGCAATAGATATACAACATCATTTGCATACTCTTCAAGAGAGTAATTTTTGTGAAAACTATCTTCATTTTGAGAGTACTCTACCGCCAAACCACCACCTAGATTGATAGAAGTTAAATTCTTTGCTCCCATTTTTTTAAGTTCGGCAAAAATATTGCCGGCTTCTCTTAGAGCTTTTTTAAGCGGAGCAATATCTTCTATCTGTGAGCCTATATGAAAATGTATCATTTTAAAATATGGCAAAAGATTATTATTTTTAAGAATTTCTATAGCTGTAATCAGCTCTGAAGATGTTAAACCAAATTTAGAGTTAATACCTCCGCTTTTTGCCCATATCCCTATACCTGAACTATGCAATCTTATCCTTAAGCCTATATTTGGCACAACTCCATCAAAATTTTTTGCATTTTCTACTATATTTTCAAGCTCATTGATACCTTCTATGGTTAAAGTGATATTATGTCCCATTTTAGCCGCTAAAAAGCCCAACACTATCATTTCATTATCTTTAAAACCGTTTACGGTAATGGGTGAGCCTATGTTGTTATAACTCATTGCAAGTATAAGTTCAGGTTTACTGCCGGCTTCAAGACCATAGTTGTAAGGTTTACCGATTTTAACCAAATTTTTAACAAATCCGGGGTATTGGTTGACCTTTAGAGGAAAAACGGCATTGAAGCTACCTTTATAGTGAAACTCTTTTTGAACTTTTGAAAATGTATCATATAAAAATGAGATTTGTTTTTGTATAAGATGAGGAAATCTTAAAAGTATAGGACCACTTATATCTTTTTTTCGAACACTTTTTACGATATCAATGATAGCCGGTTTTGATCTATAATTAACAACAATTTTGCCGTCTTTTATATCAAAATGCTGTTTCCCCCATATATCTATACCGTATCTATTCACTCATATACCTTCATACATCTTTTTCAAACTCTTTTAAGCTTATAAATTTCTCTTTTTTTTCTACCAAGTCTTTTATCCAGATACTTTTTTGTGCCAACTCATTTTCGCCGATAACAGCACAGTATCTCATACCTTTTTTATCAGCAGCTTTTAAGTGTGCTTTTAAACTCTTCTTTTGATATGATACTTCAGTTTTACCCATTTTTTTATATAAATTGCCAAGCTTAAAGATAAGTGATATCGCCTCTTCATCCATAGCACCAAAGTAGTATCCCTCTTTTTCTTTTTCAGGAAGTTTTATAAGTTCTAACAATCTTTCTATACCTATAGCAAATCCGATCCCGGAAGTCGGCTTGCCGTCAAGAAACTCAACAAGTCTATCATATCTACCGCCTCCTGCTACTGCGTTTTGAGCACCAAGTTCACCTGAAACAAACTCAAAAGCTGTCTTTGTGTAGTAGTCAAGTCCTCTTACTAAGTTACTATCAACTTCATACTTTATGCCTAATTCATCGAGTTTATTTTTAACAAAATTAAAACTTTCATCACACTCTTTACACAAAGATGAGCCAAGTCTAGGGGCATCTTTTAAAAGAGATTGACAATTTTCATTTTTGCAGTCAAAGACTCTTATGGGATTAGTTTTTATCCTTCTTTTACAATCATCGCAAAGTCCATCTTCAATATCTTGTAAATGCTTTACTAAAACTTCTCTAAAAGGAGGAAGACATTTTTGACATCCTAAAGAGTTTATCTTTAAAGTATAATTGATACCGAAAAAGTCTAGTATATCTTTTAAGAGCAGTATGATATTGACATCTTCATAAGGATTGCTTTCACCAAAACACTCTACACCGAATTGATGAAACTCTCTAAGTCTTCCCTTTTGAGGTCTTTCATATCTAAACATAGGTCCATAGTAGTAGTATCTCTTTACTCCTAAAATCCTATCAAATTTGTGCTGTATAAAAGCTCTCACTACTCCTGCGGTACCTTCCGGTCTAAGGCAGACATTATTGCCGCCTTTGTCAACAAACTCATACATCTCTTTTCCGACAATATCACTACTTTCGCCTACACTTCTTTTAAAAAGCATAGTCTCTTCAAGTATAGGAGTTTCAATATACTCAAAGCCATAATTTTTAGCCAATCTTGCACTATTTTCTAAAAAGTAGATATATTTTTCATTTTCAGGTGAGAGTATATCTTTCATACCCCTTAAAGCGTTTATCATTTTATATTCTCCATTATAATGTTGTGTATCTGCTCTATCTTTTTAGAAGCATCTATCTCTATATATCTTATGCCCAACTCTTTTAAAATATTTTGCATATTTTTTTGCACACTCAAAAGATACTCTATGCCTCTTTTTTCTATATTATCATGACTTTTTTTGCCAAGTCTTTTTATGATGGTTTCTTTATCAATTTTAAGGAGTATCACCATATCAGGAAAAGTTGAATTTAAAGCCAATTTATTTAACTCTATCATCTCTTTAAACTCTATTTTCAAGCCGTTACTCATAGCATAAGCGATACCTGAGACAAATCCTCTGTCACTTACAACAAGATGGGCAAGATGAGGTTTTACAACTTCTTCAAAATGTTCAGCCCTATCAGCTAAAAATAAAAAAAGTTCAGCTATAGAGCTTACAACTTTTCCATTAAGCAATATCTCTCGTATCTCTTTTCCCAAGTTTGTTCCGCCCGGCTCTTTTGTAAAAATAGCATCTTTAAATTTTTGTTTTAAAAGTTCTATTTGAGTTGATTTGCCGCTAGTGTCAATGCCTTCGATAATTACATACATTTTATCTTCTCTCTTACAGTTTCAGGTAGCAAACTTGATGGATCTCCCTTATGCTTTAAAATAGCCCTTACAACTGATGAACTTATAAAGGCATTTTTAAGCGAAGGCATAAGATATACAGTATCTATCTCTCTATTTAAAAAATTGTTTGCATATCCCATTTGTAGCTCATACTCAAAGTCACTAACAGCCCTAAGTCCTCTGATGATAGTTTTTATGCCTTTTTCCTCTGCAAAATCCACCAAAAGCGAATCAAATGATTCTACCTCAATACCACAAATATCTTTTACACTATCTTTTAGAAATTCTACTCTTTGTTCAAGTGTAAACATGGGGTTTTTATCTTTAGAAAGAGCAACTGCTACTACAACTTTATCAAAAATCTTTTTAGCTCTTTTTATTATATCAATATGTCCGTTTGTTACCGGATCAAAAGTTCCGGGATATATCGCTACATTACTCATCGCTCTTCCATCTCTTATATAAATTGTGTTCTATCTTTAACAAATCAAACCATTTACCTATCATAAATCTCTCCATATCTTTTATAGTTTTAGGATCAGTATAATATCCTAAAACAGGTGGAGCTATGATAACTCCTAGATTTGATAATTTTAACATATTTTCCAATGCAATAGAAGAGTAGGGCATCTCTCTTGGAGCTAAAAGTAGAGTTTTTCTCTCTTTTATCATTACACTTGCTGCTCTTGTTATGAGATTGTCTGCTATACCATAGCTTATTTTTGCCAATGTATTCATACTAGTAGGTATTATTGCCATAGCATCACATCCAAAAGAACCGGAAGCAATACTGGCTGATATATCATTATTTTGATATACGGTTGTATTTTCTTCCTCTTTAAAAACAACTTTTGCATTATCAGAAACCACAAGGTAGCTTTTAAAATTCTCAGGTAAATTTTCTATAAACTTTATTCCAAGATTTACACCGCTGCTGCCACTTATAGCTACTATGATCTTTTTCACCTGATAATCTCCACCACCAAGCCAAGAGATAAAAAAGCTCTAAACTTTTCATTTTTCATTTTTAATTTTTTATTTTTCATTGAATTACCACCAACCCCTTACCTACAATCTTTGCTCTGTATATTTTACCGTTATCTCCCATAGTCTTTATAATATCTCCCTTATTTCCATCTTGTAAAGCTTTTGAAAAGAATTCTATCTGTAAATTTCCATCTTTTATAATTGAACGCAAAATATCTTTTTTTCTAACAAGAGTTACTTGTTTTATCATATATTTTGTCAAAATAGCATCTTTTCTTATATAGTTTTTTGCTATAAATATTCCGCTTCTTAAATTTTCAATAAAATTTAAAGGAATTTTGTCAAAACCGATCTGCACTTTTTTAAAATCATTTTTAGATAGGATTTTACCGCTTCGGATATTATGTTTTGCTTTAAAAAGCTCTATTTTTGCCAAAATATTATATTTGAAAAATATTCTTAAGTTTTTACCATTACCATTTTTATATATAACGATAAAATTTCCTATTTTTCTTCTTAAGTCATATTTTTTT
Organism: Campylobacterales bacterium; assembly: GCA_027038335.1. Classification (GTDB taxonomy): domain Bacteria; phylum Campylobacterota; class Campylobacteria; order Campylobacterales; family JALSKU01; genus JALSKU01. The sequence goes on from JALVWI010000149.1 coordinate 10,675, forward strand.
ATCTCTATCTTATCAAAATTATAGTCGCCAAAATCATTTGGAAAAGAGTTTATGGGTGAAATTGTAAGTTTTAGTATTTTTATGTTTTTTTTATATCTTCTTTTAAAAATTTTCTCCAAAGCCTTTTTTATATCTTTTTTTTGATATTTTATGTAGCACTGTTTATCAAGAGTGATTATGCCGCCGGAATTATCTTTTATAGTCATAGAGAGATATTTTTTTATCTTTGAGATTATATCTATAGAAGGTATTTTATAAGTTGACAATGTAGAAGAGATAGTTAAAATTATTCTATTTTTTTTAGACAAGGGATATACATTTTTTAATGTTAATTGATTGTTTTTGATACAATATCTTTGTTTGATGATGATACTTTGTTTACTAAATGACAAAACAGGAATAAATAAAAGAAGTACAAAAATAATGGAGCGGGAAACGAGGTTCGAA
>JALVWI010000150.1 GCA_027038335.1 Campylobacterales bacterium
GCACTTTCACTTTTGAGTATCATCGGTGTATTTAGTTTATATATCGGTTTATTTTCAAAAAGTTTTCTTTCATTTTCACTAAAACCGCCTTCACAACCTACAACAACCGTTGAAAATAAAGATGTTTTTTTTATGTCTTTTCCTCCAAAATCTATTATAGCACTATTTGGATAAATTTCAAGAAAATTTTGCAAACTTTTTATCTCTTCAAACTCCATCATCACACTTCTTCCGCATTGTTGAGATGAACTTAAAACTATCTTATCCAACCTTTTAAAATTTATCTTAAAATTTTTTTGACTCCTTTGGCAATATATAAAAGATATTTTACTAACGCCTATCTCGTTTAGCATAGGTAGAGTTTTTTCTATGGTTTTAGGATCTACCACACACCACCCAAGATGAAGATATTTTGACGGCTTTATAACTAACTCTTTTTTATCTTTTAAAACAAGCAAAGCCTCTTTTTTTGAAATATTTTCTATCTTATAAAAATATAAAAAATCATCTTTTAAATTTCTCAAAGCTATAACTTCACCTACTTTATGGCGTCTAACCTTAAAAAGATACCTATAGCTCTCATCTTTTATATCAAGAGTTTGTGCCCCTGCTTTACTATCATATAAATACTGCATTACTTTTTAGGGGTCAGGTGATAGTGATAGTATTTTGCTTTTAGAAACATTACTCCATCCTTATATTTTTTAAACTCAATTTAAACTTACTCCCCACTCCTTTTTCAGAGTCTATATTGATATAAATTTTCTCTTTATCACAGTATGACTTTACGATACTTAGTCCCAAGCCATATCCACTTTTGCTCTCATCAGCTTGATAATGTCTATCAAACACCCTAAAAAGTTCACTAGAATCCATCCCTATACCGCCATCTTCTACCACTAGATACTCTTTTGTTAAAATAATTTTTACATAGCCGCCCGGTTTGTTATATTTGATGGCATTTGAGATGAGATTGTCAAGTACTTTTATAAAGCCTATCTTATCGGCTTTTACTTTTACATCTTCAAGCTCACTTAATATCTTTATATCTTTTGTTATCTCTTTAAACTTTTTGATACTCTCTTCGCATATATCTTTTACATTAAAAACTTCTTTATCTACTTGTTCTATCTCTCTTTTTATATAATAATCCATCCCTTTATAAAGTTGAAGTAAATCCTCACAAGATTTCTCAATACGCTCTACTCTTTTTATATTTTTTGGATTGGAAGGATTTGTTTTTATCATTTGGGCATTGGCTTTTATAGTAGCAACCGGTATATTTAACTCATGAAGAGTATCTTTTAAAAGCCTGTCAAGAAATTTATTGGTTTGAAATATAGGATTTAAGAAAAAAAGTGCTAGCATATAGCCGCCGAAAAGTGAAACCAAAAATGCTATCAAAGCCACAAGATAAAAAAGATGTTCACTTAGATAAAATCTATCAATAATAAAGTATATGATAAAAAATATAAAAAACATCCACAAAGAAAAAAAGAGTGATATTTTAGCCAAAACCCATTTATGCTCTTTTTCCATTGCTATTTGAACCTATATCCTAAACCTCTTATGTTTTCTATTGCCTCTTTGCCGAATATTTTTTTTAAATTATTTATATAAACCCTTAATGCCCCGCCACTTACAACATCTTCATTTCGCCACAATTCATCTTTTATCATCTCTTTTGTTACAACTTCTCCTCTATTTTTTAAAAGAAGTTCAAGAAGTTGCAAATCTTTGAGGTTGATTTTGACCTCTTGATCATCTTTTAGAAGTCTTTTTCTTTTTATATTATAACTATAACTTTCATCTATTTTGATAGTTTCTTGGGGCTCAACTCTTTTCAAGACAGCTTTTATCCTCATCAAAAGCTCATCTAAATCAAAAGGTTTTTTGATATATTCATCACATCCTGCTTCATAACCCTTTGCAATACTTTCTTTATCAGTAGAAGAAGTTATAAATATTGCAGGAGTTTCATCACCATATTCTCTTAACTCTTTCAAAAACTCTATCCCGTCAATCAAAGGAACTTTTATATCAAGAAGGTAAAGATTGTAAGAATTTTTATAGCTTAGTCTTAAAGCTTCTTCTCCATCCTTTGCCAAATCTATCTCATATCCTTCATTTTCTAAAAAATCTTCCAAAGTTTCCAAAAGAAGTTCATTATCTTCAAGAACAAGTACTCTCACAACTACTCCTACTAAATATAACCCCAGTTTAGTTTTTTTCCTGCAAACATAGGCACTACATCACCATATTTTTCAGGGATTAAAAACTCTTTTTTTTCTAAAGTTATCTCTTTTTTTATCGGTTTTATATCATATATTTTACTAGCATTATTACAAATAAATTTTTGTAAATTATCAAGCTTATTATGCTTTTCGAAAAGTTCACAAAGTACCGGCAAAGCTATAGGAGCGGTAAATACTCCGGCAGCACAACCTAAAGACTCTTTTTTATGCTGAGGATGAGGAGCGGAATCACTTCCAAACATAACTTTTGGATGAGCGTTTAGTGCTACTTGTTGTAAAGCATCTCTATCTTCATATCTTTTGGCAATAGGCTTACAAAAAAGGTGGGGCTGCAAAAGTCC
>JALVWI010000151.1 GCA_027038335.1 Campylobacterales bacterium
AATGTTTTTGGAGTTTTGTTTTTGGTTGTAACTTTTATGAAATATCCGCTAAAACAAAAAGGGGGTAAGTTTTGGCTACTTGTTTTTCGCGGTTTTATGGGGTTTTTGGCACTTTTAGCATTTTTTTATAATATTGCCCATATAACTTTGGCTGAAGCTATGACATACTCTAGACTTTCTCCTATATTTACCGCCTTGTTTGCATATCTTTTTTTAAAGGAGAAGCTTTATAAACTTGGATGGATAGGTGTTGTTGTAGGCTTTGTCGGAATTGTCTTTATAACTAGACCTGAGGGCATTTATGACTTTGATAAGTATGATATGCTCGGTATCTTTAGCGGAGTTGGAGCGGCATTGGCTTACACTGCCGTTAGAGAACTAAGAGAGTATTATGATACAAGAAGCATAGTCCTTTCTTTTATGACGATAGGTACGATCGGTCCTATTGTTTTGATGATGATAGGCTCATTTTATACTCCTGCAAACCTTGACTATCTTTTTGCCAAGTTTGTTACTCCTGAAGATAAGGCATGGATATGGATAGTGCTTTTAGGATTTAGTGCGACTTTAGCTCAAGTTTATATGACCAAAGCCTATGCTTCGACAAAAGCCGGAATCGTTGGAGCTATAAGTTATAGCAATATCATTTTTTCTATCATTATAGGTACATTTTTGGGCGATAAATTTCCTGATATATTTACAATTTTTGGGATAATTCTTATCATAATAGCAGGGATATTAGTAACTCGTAATTAGTGAATGTAATTGGTCGTCACTAAAATTTATTTTATTGAATATTTGTCAAATTTTCGATATAATCACAAACTTTTTTACATAAGGATTAAAAAAATGCCAAAAATTATATTTGTATTTAGTGTTGCACTTTTTGTAGTGCTTATCGTAGCTTCAAACTATCTTGTTCAGTTTCCTATCAACCAATGGCTTACTTACGGAGCTATTACATATCCTATCACATTTTTGATGACTGATATACTCGGTGAAAGATATGAGAAAAAAGAGGTTATAAAAGTGGTAAAGTATGGTATTATTTTTGCAGTACTTCCTACTCTTATGATGTCTAGTTGGCGTATAGCGTTAGCCTCTATAGCAACTTTTAGTATCGTTCAACTTATGGATGTGCATATTTTTCACAAATTAAAAGAGAAAGCCGAAAAACTTTGGTGGCTAAGAAACAATGCAAGCACTATGACAAGTCAATTTTTTGATACGATTTTGTTTTTTACTTTAGCTTTTAGCTTTGTGATGCCGTTTGACAAGATAGCTCATTTGATAGTGGGTGATTATAGTGTGAAGCTTATCATAGCACTACTTGATACTCCTATATTTTATCTGTTTGCTATAAAACTTTTTAGAAAAAAACCTGTAAGTGAAGCGATATGAGCAATATTTTAAAACTGGGCATTCCTAAAGGAAGTTTACAAGATGCTACGATTCATATCTTTAAACAAGCCGGATATGATATAACCGTTAGACCGAGAAATTACTATCCTGCTATTGATGATGATGAGATAGAGTGTATGCTTATACGCGCTCAAGAGATGGCTAGATATGTTGAGGGCGGTCAGCTTGATTGTGGGCTTACCGGGCTTGATTGGATAAAAGAAAATAGAGCTGATGTGATAGATGTAACAGAACTTATATATGCAAAAACTAGCTTTAGACCTATCAAATGGGTACTTGCGGTCAAGGAAAACTCCGATATAAAGAGTGTCAAAGATTTAGAGGGTAAAACTATAGCTACAGAAGTTGTCAATCTCACAAAAGATTACCTAGCATCTCATGGGGTAAATGCAAAAGTTGAGTTTAGCTGGGGAGCAACAGAGGTAAAAGTTCCCGACCTAGCTGACGCTATCGTAGAGATAACTGAAACCGGCTCATCCATAAGAGCAAATAACCTTATCATCATAGATACCGTTTTGGAAACTACTACTAGATTTATAGCCAATAAAGAGGCATATAAAGACCCTTTTAAGCGAAAAAAGATGGAAAATATCATCATGATGTTAAAATCCGTCATAGATGCCATACCGAAAACTTGTGTTTTAATGAATGCTCCAAAAGATAAACTTGATGATATTTTAAAGATACTCCCCTCATCCAACCCTACCATCTCAGACTTAGCAAAAGGTGACTGGGTAGATGTAATGGCGATACTTGATAAAAAAAATCTAAGAGATATACTTCCAAAATTAAAAGCCATAGGGGCCAAGTCTATAGCCGAACTTCCTATCAATAAAATTATAGAGTAATATGTAGCATAGTATAAAAATATTGACTTTTATACTATACTATAGTATAATTTTATAAAAATATGTCATATTGGAGTTTTATTTGGAAGAGTTATTTTACAAATCAAATCCTTGGTGGGAAGATGATTATAAATTTGATGGAGTAGTTAGAAAAAAATATATCGATAAATTAACTACTTTTTTATCAAATAGAGATATCATCTTTCTAACCGGTCTTAGAAGAGTAGGAAAAACTTCAATACTTAAAAATTTTATCTACAACTTGATACAAAATCACAAAATAGAGCCAAAATATATCTTTTATATCTCTCTTGATTTTTTT
>JALVWI010000152.1 GCA_027038335.1 Campylobacterales bacterium
GATAGAGCTTCTCGCACTCTCTTATCACTAAATTTTTTATTTTTTAAATTAAAACCCATATATGTATAGCCGTGTGAAGGCATTTCGTATATACTATAATAGTTTTTAAAACTTTTATCTATCTCTCTTTCATATTGCAAAGGAGTTATAGAGCCGACATCAAGTTTATGAGATTTTAGCATAAGAAACTGGGTTGAAGGATCCGGCATAAAACTATAAACTATCTTATCTATAAAAGGTTTATGCAAAAAGTAGTTTTTATTGGCATAAAGTCTTATATCTTTTGAAACTTCAAAATTTTTTAGTGTATAAGCTCCTGTTCCAATCGGATGAAAATTTAGCTTGCTTGTCATAGGATTTTTCTCATTTTTCCACAAATGATAAGGCAAAAGTCCCATCATCCAAATCTCTACCGCTTTGAAGTAAGGATGTTTATAGATAACTTTAACGGTAAAATTATCTAAAGCTTTTACACTCTTTACATCTTTAAAATCATCTGTATAAGGAGTAAAAACTTTCGGTGAAGTTATAAGGTGGTAAGTAAAAACAACATCTTTTGCACTAAAGGGTTTGCCGTCACTCCATTTTACATCTTTTCGTAACTTAAATATCAAGGTGGTTTTATTTAAAAAACGGTAGCTTTTGGCAAGTTCAGGTACAACTTTTCCATCTTTATCATACTTAACCAAAGCATTAAATATCCAAGAGCTTATCTCACCACTTGCACTATCAGTTGCGAGGATAGGATTTATCCTGCTAGGATTGGAAGAGATACTAAGATGAAGAGTTGAGCTAAAAAGAGAGATAAAACTATAAAGTAAAACAATTATTATCTTTTTCATAGTTGCATTATACTTATTTTAACCTTAAGTTTTTTATTTTAGTGTGCAAAAAAGCGAGGAATGACTCGGTTATAAACCGAGTCATTGAGTATAAATTATCTTTTACTAAATTGTGGACTTCTTCTTGCTTTTCTTTTACCGTATTTCTTTCTTTCGACTACTCTTGAGTCTCTTGTAAGTAGTCCGTAAGGTTTTAGAGTATTTCTAAAGTCATTATCATAAAGACAAAGTGCTTTTGATATACCATGTCTTAAAGCATCAGCTTGAGCTGAATATCCACCGCCTAAAGTTACGGCTATGATGTCTATATTTCCTAACTGTTTTGTTAAAAATAGAGGCTGTAAAACTCTTTTTTTGATAGCTTCATGACCGCCTAGCCACTCATCAAGACTTACACCGTTTATGCTCATCTTTCCGCTTCCGGACTTTATCCATACTTTTGCTATAGAACTTTTTCTTTTACCTGTTGCATAAATCTTTGCCATAACTATTTATCCTCTTTCTTTGTATTTACTTGGGCAGTATGTGGATGCTCACTTCCTGCATAAACTTTTAATTTTTTAAGCATTTCTTTGCCAAGGTTTGTTTTTGGAAGCATACCTCTAGTTGCTAATCTATATAGTTTTGTAGGATTATTTTCAAGCAATTTGCCAAGCTTTTCACTCTTAACTCCACCAAAATATCCTGTGTGTCTGTGATATAGTTTATCATTTAGCTTTGCTCCGCTAAAATCAACTTTGCTTGCATTGATAACTACAACATAATCCCCACAGTCAACATGTGGAGTAAAGTAAGGTTTATGCTTACCTCTTAAAAGAGTTGCCACTTCAGTGATAACTCTACCAAATCTTTTGCCGGCCGCATCGATAACTATCCAGTCTCTTTGAACTTCGTTCGGCTTGATCATTTTTGTAAATTTCATCTTTTTACCTTTGCCTTTTTGTTTGAAGATGAGATTATAGTAGAATAAATCTTATAAATAGCTGAAATTAAGTTATTTATAAGATAGTGTATAGCTATTTGCACACTATCTTATAAATTGTGAGGCTAAAATCTCTTATCGCTTATCTCTTTTTCAATGGTTTTTGCAATATCTGTTATATCTTTTGTAACATTTTCAATCTTTTGAGCTACTTCTACATTTTCTTGACTAACACTCTCTATCTCACTCATAGATTCATTTATCTTGTTTATCTCATCAACTCTTTGTGCAATATTTTCAACAACTTCTGAAACTGACTGAGCCAATATCTGTATAGTAGAGTTTACTTCAGCTAGAGATTTTTGTGTTCTTTCAGCCAATTTTCTTACCTCATCAGCAACTACGGCAAAACCTCTTCCATGCTCTCCTGCTCTTGCAGCTTCGATAGCGGCATTAAGTGCTAAAAGATTGGTTTGGTCCGCAATATCTTGTATAACTTGAACTACGGATTTTATCTCATTTGCTCTTTCATTTACTTCAAGAGTTTGTTCATTTGAATCATGTAAACCTTTAGTAGCTTCATTTGTCAATGTAGCAGTACTATGTAGCAAACTTACAATCCTGTCAGAAATATTTGCCAACATATTTATATCATCTCTAAGTATATCAGCACTTTGATTGAGAGTATTGCCGTTTATATTATTTGTTTTAAGTATATCTCTTATAATTTGAGCTAAATGATTTAAGCCCTTAGCTGTTTCACCTTTGGCATTTTGTATCTGAAATGTAAAATCCAAACTTTGATATTTTTGCAATGCTTCTTGTAT
>JALVWI010000153.1 GCA_027038335.1 Campylobacterales bacterium
GTTACGAATCACGGAGGCAAATGATGATATTTGATTTTGAAAAAATAGAGGCTAAAGATAGATATAAGCTGATGGCCGGGGGTATTATACCTAGACCGATCGCTTGGATAGTTACTGTCGGATTGGACGGTGTTATAAATATTGCACCTTTTAGTTACTTTACGGGGCTTTCATCCAATCCGCCCACAGTTGTAGTCTCTATAGGACATAAAAGTGACGGTTCTCAAAAAGATACACTTAAAAATATAAGAGAAACCAAGAAATGTACTATTTGTCTATGTGATGAAACAAAACTTAAGCAGATGCATTTTAGCTCAAAAGAGTTACCCAAAGATATTAGCGAAAGTGAAACTTTTAACATAAAAACAAAAGTTGTAGAAAAAGAGTTTCCCCCCATCATTGAGGATATACCTATCGCATTTTTTTGTACTTTATATAGTGAAATTGAACTTAAAGAAAGCAAGACTATACCTTTGGTACTTGAGATAAAAAAAGAGTATGCTAAAGATGATATTGTAAATAATGCCTTAAGAACAAATTTCAAACCTATTGCAAGACTTGGAGGTGAATACGCCTTTTTATGTGAACCTATAAAACCACCGAAGATAGTATAAAATGAATAGAAAAAAACTACACTTAGTAAGCCTAGGTTGCACTAAAAATTTAGTTGATAGTGAAGTAATGCTAGGAAAATTAAAAGAGTATGAAATAACTAATGACCCATCGATTGCTGATGTACTTATAGTAAATACTTGTGGTTTTATAGATGCGGCAAAAGAGGAGAGTTTAGATACTATTTTTGAACTTCACTCTCAAAGAAAAAAAGAGTCTCTTTTGGTTGTTAGCGGTTGTCTTACTCAAAGATACAAAGAGGAGCTTCAAAAGGAGCTATCTGAAGTTGATCTTTTTACAGGTGTCGGAGACTATGACAAGATAGATAAAATTATAAAAGAGAAACACTCACAATTTTCTAGTGAAACTTACCTCATAACTACCGAAGAGAGGATCATAACAGGCTCAAAAGCTCATGCTTATATAAAACTAAGTGAAGGATGCAATCAAACATGTAGCTTTTGTGCAATCCCCGGCTTTAAGGGCAAGTTAAAATCAAGGGCTTTAAATGATATAGTAAATGAAGTAAAAAAACTTACCTCACAAGGATACTTTGACTTTAGTTTTATCTCACAAGATAGTAGCTCTTATTTGAGAGATTTTGGTGAAAATGAGGGGCTTATAAAACTAATTGAAGAGATAGAAAAGATAAATGGAGTTAAAAGTGCTAGGATACTTTATCTTTATCCGACTACTACAAGCAATGAATTGATAGATAAAATCATCTCTTCAAAAATTTTTCACAACTACTTTGAAATGCCTATCCAGCATATCAGTGATAAAATGTTAAAGATTATGAAAAGAGGAGCTAACTCCAAAAGAATCAAAGAGCAACTTTATAAAATGAGAAAAGCTAAGGATAGTTTTTTAAGAACTTCTATCATAGTCGGACATCCGGGAGAAAGTGAAGAGGATTTTTTAGAATTAAAAGATTTTTTACAAAAGTTTGACTTTGATAGAGTTACACTCTTTAGCTATTCAGATGAAGAAGATACTAAAGCTTACACAATGAGTGATAAAATTTCTCAGGAGATTATCGACAAGAGGCTTGAAGAATTAAATAAAATAGTAGAAGAAAAAACGATAAAGAGCCTTAAAAAATCTCTTGATAAAGATATAAAAGTTATAACAACGGGTGAAAGTAGCGAAGGAGAGTTTTTTTATGGAGCTAGAGATATTAGATGGGCACCTGAAATCGATGGAGAAATACTTATAAATGAGAGTGATGTTATGCTTCAAAGTGATAAAATGTATATTGCTCATACAACAGATCTAGTAGGAGATAAATTACTTGCAACGATTAGAACTTTTGCCTAAACTATCAAATAACTCCTTAGCAGAACTAAAAAAAGGAAAAAATCTACTGGCGTTTTCAGGAGGAGTTGATTCAACTGCCCTGTTTTTTATCTTAAAAGAGTATGGAGTAGAGTTTGATATGGCTATAGTTGATTATGGCTTAAGAGAACAATCTGTAAAAGAGTGCGAGTATGCCCTCTTTCTTGCAAAAAGATATGATAAAAAGCTATATTTTAAAAAAGCCGATTTAAAATTATCCAATTTTGAATATAATGCTAGAATTTTTAGATACGATTTTTTTAAAGAGATCATAAAAAAATATAATTACACCCACCTCATCACAGCTCATCAATTAAATGATAAGCTAGAATGGTTTTTGATGCAATTTACAAAAGGGGCAGGTTTAGTAGAACTTTTAGGATTTGATGAGATAAGAAAAAGAGATAATTATACTCTTGTTAGACCTCTTATAGAAATATCAAAAGATGAATTACTTGATTTTTTACAAATCAATAATATAAAATATTTTATAGACGAGAGTAATTTTGATACAAAATACAAAAGAAATTACTTTAGAAAAAATTTTGCCGATACCTTACTAAAAGAGTATAAAAAAGGTATAATCAATAGCTTTAAATATTTGGATGCAGATAAGAATTTAC
>JALVWI010000154.1 GCA_027038335.1 Campylobacterales bacterium
CTTTCAAGTGAGATAGATTCTATTGCAGACGGAAGTAAAGCTCTTTTTATAGGAAAAGTAGAAGATATAACTACAAAGATAAGTAAAAAAGGAAATAAGTTCGGTATCATAAATATCATGGATTTTCACGGCAATATTGAGCTTACGGTTTTTGAAAAGATGCTTTATGAATTAGAAAAAATGGATCTTGAAAAACCTTTGGCTTTTAAAGTTCAAGTAAACAAAGATGACCAATTTACAAGAATAAAAACGCTAAAAATAATGGACTTTGATAAGTCGAAAAAGGAAAATATACAGACTAAAATAGTTGAAATTCCAAAAGAACCTATATCTATCAAGATAAATCTTTCTCATGAATTTGATATTTTAGAAAAGTTATATTCACTTGTTAGAAACTATCAAGGAAATAGAGAATTAAAATTGGTTATAAGTTCAAAAAGAGAAGATGTGGTTATAGATATTCAAGAGAGAGTTAATGATGATATCATCAAAGAACTCTCAAAATTTGAATCACTTGAGGCGGTTGCTTAAGATTTAGAGTATGATTTTAAATCCTTTATCATTTTTTAATAGCTCTATCTTAGCTTCATGAGCATTTAATATCTCTAAAGATAGTGCTAGACCTAAACCGTGCCCTTTTGTTTTAGTAGTTTTAAAAGGTTCATAAAGTATAGAGGTGTCAGATATGGGAGGGGCAGAGTCTATTATCTTAAAATAGTTATCTTTAAAGATAATTTTTATCTCTCCTTTTTCGTTTTCATCCTCTTCTATGGCATCTATGGCATTGAATATAAAATTTTGAAGCACTATAGAAAAAAGGTCAAAATCAATCTCTATCATCTTCTCTTCAAACTCAAAGATAAAATCTATCTCTTTTGAAAAAGTATAGTATGATATAGCTTCTTTCAATTCCTTTTCATATTTGTTTGCGTTTATACTTCTTTTGTGTATATAAACACCTTTTGTAAAAAGTAGGGTAGCTTTTATGATCCTTTCAACTCTCCAGATAGCTTTTTTTATCTCCTCTACTAAGGGTTTATTTTTTGGAGCAACTCTTTTTAAAAGAGTTGAAGTTAAAAGAGAAACTGAACCTATCGGATTTCTTATCTCGTGAGAGAGGTGAGCTGCAATTTGCCCCATAGAAGCTAGTCTTTCGCTTCTTTTTTCTTGAGTGATGTCTGTTACACTTATTATCTTTTTTCCATAGGCATTGTTGGTTTTAATAAGGTAATAACTGTTATCATACTCTATCTCTTTGCTATTTGTTTGGAAGTTTATCTCTTTTATCAGTCCTTTTAGCTTTTTTGCTTCAGAATTTTCCAAAAAAATATCACCGTTTTCTTCCAAAACCCATATAGCATTGGGCAAAACTTCTACAACTTGTTTGATAAAATTTTGAAGATTATCATAAGAGTTTTTTAGCTCTTTATATTCATTTTCAACTGCATAAGTTTGCTCAATGAGTCCTTGTAGAGTCTTTTTTAAACTCTCTTTTTCTTTGCTGTCAAGTTTTTCTAACATCTCTTTATCAAACATTTTATCCTCTTAGTAAAGCTTTAAACTTATTTAATTCAAAAAGAAGTATATCCTTTTCTTGTTTTAGAGATTCGCTAAAACCGTTTTTTGAAAAGAGTGCATATTTGTCTATCTCAAACGGAAGATATTTTGCTTTATTTTTCAATTTTGTAAGTTCATTTTTGCATATTTTTTGGTTAGTCCATTTGCATTCACCCAAGATGTATCTACCGTTATCTTGCTTAGCAAGTAAGTCATATTCCGTATGTCTATCCCAGTATCCACCGCTTTGAATGATATTAAGTCCAAAAATATCCTCTTTTATTAGTTCATTTGATAACTCTTCAAAAGTTAGACTAACAAATTTATCAGAACCTCGTTTTATATTTTCTAAACAATTTTGCTTTATATCATTATCCAACTCTTTGTAGTATGGATATATAAAAGTGTACCAAAATCTATCAAAATTTTTAACAAATCTAAGCTTATCTTCAGGCGAATATCCTCTTAACTCTTTTTTTAAGTATCTATTTTTCTCTCTTTTAGGTAAACTCTCTCTAGTGAATTCCTTTTTGATAATATTTTGTTGATACAATTCTTTGTATAAAATCCTACCTTTTATCTGGGTTATGCTGTTGTTACCTCGATATATAGCATACTGTTTTCTATCACCAATGGCTATCTTTTGAAGAATTAGATTTTTATCTTGATTTTGAAAAAACTCTTTTTTTAACAAGTGGTAATTATTTAAGATATTTTGCTCTATATTTTCAAACAGATCATCATCAAGCTTGATATTTTCTTTATCAAATCCTCCAAATACAGCAAAATTTTCTATCAATTCTCTTATATCAAGATAAGCAAATGCTTTATAAAACTCTTTAAACTCATTCTTTATGGATAACATATGGGCACCTCTCATAATAGATAATACCCACAACATCTTCAGCTTTTGTATAGACAAGGCACATCTTTGAAGGCTTAGCCGTAGCTAAGTTGAAAAGATGTAACGAAGTATAGATAAAAGCTGATGATGCCCAAAGGGTGGACTTTGC
>JALVWI010000155.1 GCA_027038335.1 Campylobacterales bacterium
TATAAAAAAATTTATCTTTTAGTTTCGGTTTTATAAATTTTGAATTTTTGGATACTTTTTTACCTTGTAAAAGCTTTTTTAAGTCTCTTTTTGACTCTCCTAGTGTTCCGGTATATGCAAAAAGAAAACCTTTTTTTATCCCTTTTCTTTTGATAGGTTTTTTAACTTTTGAGATGACAGTTATAGAGATATCAAGCTTATCTCCGGCTACTGTATCTCCACCGATTATCTTTATATCATACTCTTTACAAACTTCGATAAAACCTTTGGACAATTCATTTATCTCTTTGTAAGTAAATTCTTTAGGAATTTTTATACCTAAAAGCAAATAAAGAGGTTTTGAATTCATTACAATCGCATCAGAGATATTTACCAAAACACTTTTTTTAGCTATCTCTTTTAAGCTCATCCACTCTTTTTTAAAATGTATATCTTCACAAAAGAGATCTTTTGAATAAACTATGTTATCTATCACCGCTCCGTCATTACCGATATATCTATTTTTAAAAAGTGATATAAAATAATCTTCTTTATTCAAATTTTTCCTTTTTTTATACTAATTGTGATATTATACTTAAAAATTGATACAAAAGTAAAAAGTGCAAAATTGTAACATTATTGGGTTTTTTTATTATAAGAGTGTTACTTTTTGTATTGTTTAAACTTTTTGCAGATATAATGTAGTTAAAATTTTAAATAAGGAATCGCTATATGAGCATACCTATATATCATTATGATGCGATAATCGTAGGAGCGGGACTTGCGGGACTTGCGGCTGCTAGAGAACTTGAAGGACATGGTAAACATGTCGCAGTAATAAGCAAACTTCATCCTCTTAGAAGCCATTCAGGTGCTGCACAAGGAGGCATAAATGCCGCATTAAAACCGGAAGACAGTATAGAATCACATATGTTTGATACTATTAAAGGAAGTGATTATCTAGCTGATCAGGACGCTGTAAAACTAATGTGTGAAGGAGCTCCTGAAACCGTAAGATGGGCTGAAAGCATGGGGGCGGCATTTAGTAGAAATGAAGATGGTACTATTGCTCAAAGACCTTTTGGAGGTCAATCTTTTCCAAGAGCGTGCTATGCAAGGGATAGAACAGGCTTAACCCTACTTCAAACTATGTTTGAACAATCCCATAGAGATGGGGTTGAGTATTGGGATGAGTGGTATGTGGCTGACATTATTCAGGAAAATAAAAATGTTTATGGAGTAGTTGCATACAATATAAGAACTTTAGAACCGGCTATTTTTAATGCAAGAGCAGTAATGCTTGCTACCGGTGGATATGCAAGAGCTTTTAAGATAAATTCAAATGCCCATGCCAACACAGGTGACGGCTTAAGCATTTACGCTAGACACGGACTTCCTCTAAAAGATATGGAATTTGTCCAATTTCACCCGACAGGATTGGCAGGTACCGGTATCCTCATCAGTGAAGCAGCAAGAGGAGAAGGCGGAAGACTTTTCAATAGTGAGGGTGAAAGATTTATGGAAAAATATGCTCCCGAAAAGATGGAGTTAGCTCCAAGAGATCTTGTAAGTAGATCTATCACTAAAGAGATACTTGAAGGCAGAGGTGTAGGACCAAATAAAGATGCAGTTTATCTTGACCTTACTCATCTTGGAAAAGAAAAAATTCTCTCAAGACTTCCGGAACTTAGAGACTTAGCTATCACTTTCTTAGGGCTTGATATGATACATGAGCCTATCATGATAGCTGCTACCGCACACTATTCGATGGGTGGAATTCCTGTGGATAATGAAGGAAGAGCTAAACTCAATCAAGACCATAGAATCCACGGACTTTATGCAGCGGGAGAGTGTGCTTGTGTAAGTGTACATGGAGCAAACAGACTTGGAGCTAACTCTTTACTTGAAGCTATGTTTTTTGGAAGACATGTAGGACAAACCATCATAAGCGATCTTGAAAAAGAAGATTTCTTAGTTCACAAAGAGCCTGATCAAAAAGATGCTGATAGAATGCTCGAAGAGATAGATAGACTTTTAACTTCTAACGGAGATGAAAGAGTTCCTGCCCTTAGAGCAGAACTTCAAGAGAGTATGACGGAAAATGCCGGAGTATTTAGAACTGAAGAGTCTTTACAAAAACAGAAAAAGAAACTTAAAGAACTACGAGAGAGATTTAAGCATATCAGGATAGATGATAAGTCTAAGATTTACAATACTGACTTACAAGAAGCTATAGAGCTGGGTCACATGCTTGATTATTCTATGTTTATAGTTGAAGGGGCAATCGCTAGAAAAGAGAGTCGTGGGGCTCATTTTAGAGATGATTATCCAAAAAGAGATGATGAAAACTTTTTAAAGCACACTTATGCATACATGGATGAAAACGGCGAGATACAAATGGAGTACAAAGATGTAAACTTAGGTATCTTTGAGCCTCAAGAAAGAACTTACTAGGTGGAGAGCAGATATGAAAAAATATGATAGAAAAAAATTAACTTTTAATGTTTTTAGATTTAATAGCGAGAAAGATCATCTGCCTTACTATAAAAAATATGAGATGGAAGTTTCTCAAGATGAAGTTGTACTTGA
>JALVWI010000156.1 GCA_027038335.1 Campylobacterales bacterium
GGACTTTATCAAGGTTTTTAAGGACACTATTTTTGATATTTTCTTGCTTATTTGAGCCAAGTTTATCAAACAGAGTTAAAAAAGTATCTTTTATCTTTTCTTTTGTATCACTTTGTGAAGTTTTATTCGGATCAGCTATCCTTACATCCCACTCCAAAGCTACTGCTTTTCTATAATGATCTTCATAATATTCTAGCGGATGTCCAACTTGAATAGGAGAAGTTATCTTCATCCAAGCCCTATCCACATCAGCCCATCTTTTTATCAATTTATTTCTATCTGTTTCATTTAGTGCCGTAATGATAGCCTCAAAATAGTTTATATGTTCATTTTTAAGACCATATATCTCATCTTCTAAGACTGATAGTTGAAGAGTGAGGGTTTGTAGAGCTTTTGTTGCTTCTGTAACCTCTTTTTCAAATGCTTCTTTATAAGATGCGTGAGTAAAAGACCCATCTTGTTTGATCAAAACAGAGTATGATCTATCTGCCTTATTTCCTTCTTCATCAATTTCAAAAAGATTTTTTTCATTTAGCATTTGATAAATTTTCTCTTCATCACCGTTAAAAAGTCTATAAAGTTCTCTATTTGTATTTATGATGATATGAGAAGTCCAAAGAGTTTGCCATTTGGTAAATTTAATTCCTGCCTTATGAACACCATTTAAAAGAGTTCTGTAAAAAGGAGTTAGGAGCTTTAAAGATTCTATTTTATGAAGTAATTTTTGATGTAGCTCTAAATGGTAATTACTTACCCATCGGTATGCTTTTTCTTTTGCCAAATCTATCTCTTCTTCTTTAAAATTTGCCTTCTGCAACTCTTGGATAAGAGACTCATCTCTTAAGGCAACTATTCTATTGATAGCACTCAACCTTGTCTCTTTATTTATAGGTAGATTTATATCTTTTAGAAAGTTATCTATAAAGTCTATTTTTTCATAATTTTCATCTTTGAGTATATCATAAAAAGAATTGAGCTCTTTTTGTTTCTCTTCTAGCAGAAGATAAATCTTTTCCAAATCTTGTATAAATAACTTTTTCTTATCCATTATAATTATCCTTATAAAATTTTAGGATAATTCTATCAAAAATTAAAAAAGAGTTTGATATAATACAATGAAAATATAAAGGAATATGCTTGGATAGATATAAAGAGATAAACAGATACCTCAACCTTGCCAAGATAGGCAGTGAGATCAAGCATGCAAAAGAGCATAATACACCCCTTTGTATAGGCAAATTCAAATATGTTGCCGATTTGGATAATGCATTTATGTTCAAAGATGTGATAAAGGTTATATATTCGATCTTGCAATATCCTCCTCTTTTGTATGATGATAAAGATAGTTTTATTGTAATTTTTAGACAAAATAAACTTCATGAGAGTAAAAATTTACTTAAAAAGATGCAAATTTATCTTAAAAATAGATTTGATATATATATTGATAGGATTGCTATTAGCGAATTATCTGTTGAAGATAGTGTTGAAGATATATTGGAGAGAGTTGAAAAATACTTTATAGTCTCTAAAAGATTGCCTGAAGGAAAAATGGTATATGGAACGAGGAATTTTGATTTTTATGATCCGTTTAAAAGAGATGATACTTTAAAAATTTTATTTAAAGATAATTCAAAAGTTTGGTTATACAATATCTACAAAGGTATCCCCGTAAAAGAGGAGGGGTTTGTAGAGCTATATGAGCATGATAAGATCATCATAAGAACTTCTAAAAAAGAGTTAAAATATTTAAAAAAATTTGAAGAGTTTTTATATATAAAACATTTAGGATTTCCAAATATTATAAAAGGTAGGATTAAAAAAATTGACTTTGAAAATTCTATCGTAACGATCGATGAATTGGAGATACAAGATGATTCTGCGGTAGATAGGGAAAATATAAGAATTTTGCCGGATAAAAATATACATATCATGATAGAGTTTAAAAATAGAATCATATCTGACGGTATTATAAAGTCTATTGCTGTTGATTCTTTAAGTATAGTAGTAAAAAAAGAGAGAATATCTCTTCTAAAAAAGTTTAAAAATCAAGAATTGATCTTAAAATTTAATCTATTTACTAAAGAAAATAGTGCCGTAAATAAAATCATAGCCAAAGCTAGGATAGTAAATTTTATAGCTGATGAAGTTGTATTTATGCTTACGCCAAATAGTATCGTACAGCAAAAGATTTTAAGGTACATTAGTGGTATGAAAAGACAAATTTTACAAATATTACAGTTAAGTTTAAGATAAAGGAAAAATTGTGAAGATAAATATGGTTAAAAAAATAGTTTCAGCTATGATATTTTATATGTTAAAAGGGATGTTTATATGATACATTTTACAAAAGAACAAGAAGAGGAGCTAAGAGAGCACTATAACCATCCTAAGAATTTTGGAAAACTGGAAAATTATAATGCTAAAGGGATTTGTGTAAATCCTGAAAAAAAAGCAAAAACTACTATATTTTTAAATGTTGATGAAAATGAGGTCGTAAAAGAGATAGGTTTTTTGATAAAGGGATGCAAAAGTACTATCCTTACAGGTTCACTTTTTACCGATACGG
>JALVWI010000157.1 GCA_027038335.1 Campylobacterales bacterium
GAATCTTTTGAACTTAGATATTTTATCTTTGTATTGTTTTTAGTAACGCCGTTCTCTTTTAACAAAAGTTCACTAAGAGCTTTTGTTCCGCTTCCATTCTCGCCTATTGATATGGTTTTACCTTTTAGGTCATAAAGATAGTTGATATTTTTTATTTTTCTTGAATAAAAAACCCATAAAGGTTCATAAAATATACTAGCAAGTGATGAAAGATGGGGATGATTGATATATTTGCCGGCGGTTCCGCCCTGAATAAATGCAACATCCACTTTTCCTTCATCAAGAAGTTTAAGAGCCTCAATGCTTCCTGCTGTTGTTACTATATTTAGAGTGATTCCATCTTTTTTAAGCAGTTTTTGATACTCTTTGGCAAAATGGTAGTATGCTCCGTCACTTCTTCCGGTTGCAATGGAAAAAGATCTAGGCGGAGCGGGTTTTAAAAATTTGGCAGTTAAAAAAAATGCAAGTATGGCTACCGCAAAAAAGAGTAGCCATACAGTGTATTTATTTTTAAACACTATTTCTCTTCAAGTTAATCTCTGCTCAACTCTATGACAACTCTTCTATTTAGATATCTTCCTTGTTTTGTAGCATTTGAAGCAACAGGATTTGCTTCGCCATATCCTTCTGCTTTAATTTTCTTAGGATTGACACCTAGCTGGATAAGTTTTGTTCTTACTGCATAAGCTCTCATTAAAGAAAGTTTTTTATTGTAAGCTGCACTTCCTCTTGAATCTGTATAACCTTTTACTGTTATATCATAATAATTATCAACTTTTTTAAGATAATTAGCATACTCTTTTAATTTACTCATATACTCCGGTTTTACAACAGCTTTATCGGTATCAAAATTTAGTCTTAAAGTCATAGAAACAGGACATCCGACACTATTTACTTTAACTCCCGCTACTGTATTTGGACATTTGTCATTTGCATCTATAACACCGTCATGGTCACTATCCAAAGGACAACCTTTTTTATCTACTGCTACACCTGCAGGGGTATTAGGACATTGATCAAGACTATCTATGACACCATCATGATCACTATCAAGCGGACAACCGTTCTTATCTACACTAACACCTTTAGGAGTATTTGGACATTTGTCATCTTTATCATATACGCCGTCTCCATCACTATCTTTTAGTACCGGTAAAGGTTTAGCTTTTGGAGCTTCAGGTTGGGCAACTTTTCCAAAAGGGATACCAAGACCTGCGGTAAATATAACATTATTGTCACTATGGTCAAATTTGATAAGATGCCTTACATCAAACTTAGCAAAAAAGTTTTTGGCTACTTTATACTTAAGTCCTATACCATAGTTGAAAAAACCGCTATCTTCATTATCAAATTGTTCATTTGATAAATCTTCATATCCAACACCAACCAAACCATACAAAGATGTTTTGTCATTTAATTTATAATCTTTTATCAAGTTAACAAAATATCTATTAAAATCAGTTTGTTTGTTTGAATTATCATAGTCAACATTATCACTTCTTAAATATCCAAGTTCAATTTGGTCAATAACTTGTTTACTATCTAAATTTATACCCAAACTTCCACCATAAGTTAAATGGTTTTCAAGATCAAGATTACCTTCTGGAACCACTTCACCAACCATAGGTGTAAACTCATATTTATACTGACTATTATCAGCCAAAAGCAAAGTGCTACTTAATGCAAGAGCAACCAATACTATCTTTTTCATTTTTTCTCCTTAAAATGTTATATCAATGATATTATACCACAAACAATATGAATTTTATGTATTTATTTACGGTTTTATCCAATCAATTTCATTATGCATGACACCTACGATAGAAGGTGTTACATTTTTTATCTTTTTATTTACTACAGTTATAGAGTTTGGTATATATAAAAACAGATATGGTTTATCATCGACTATAAGTTTAAAAATCCTCTTATAAAGTTTTGCCAAAACTTTTTTGTTTATGGATCTTTCAGCCTTTATTATCAATTCATCTACTTTACTATTGTGATAATGGACAAAATTGAATCCACCGGGCTTATCGGAATCTCCATGCCAAATACTATAAGCATCAGGCATAAGTCCCAAGCCCCATCCAAGAAGTATCGCTTCAAAATGCCTTGGAGCTATCACGGTATTTAAAAAAGCTTGCCACTCTAAAGTTCTTATCTTCATCTTTACACCTATCTTTGCAAATTGATACTGCAATATTTGAGCGGCATACACTCTTGTAGAATTGTTTGAATTGGTAGTCAAGGTAAATTTCAAAGGATGGTTTTTGTCATATCCGGCTTTTTTTAGTAACTCTTTTGCTTTTTTTAGATCTACATTTGGAATTTTTACTTTATTATTATATGCAAAAGTTCCGGGCATAAAAGGACCTCTACAAGGCTTTGCATGTCCAAAAAAAAGTATATCGGCTAACTCTTTTCTATCTATTGCCAAAGATAGAGCTTCTCGCACTCTCTTATCACTAAATTTTTTATTTTTTAAATTAAAACCCATATATGTATAGCCGTGTGAAGGCATTTCGTATATACTATAATAGTTTTTAAAACTTTTATCTATCTCTC
>JALVWI010000158.1:0-9762 GCA_027038335.1 Campylobacterales bacterium
AGCATTTTTAGGAGCATTAAAAACTCCTCCGCTAGCACTTACATGTGCTCCGATATACTTCACCCTTTTATCCTTTGAAGTTTTATAAGAAAATGATTTGAAAAATCTTTAAAGTATATCTTATCACCGCTGATGATATACTTTATATGGATATTGTTTTTATCTATATTTTGCATAAAACCGTTATCATTTTTTATAAATCCTACTTTTTTATATATAGGTTTTTTATCCAATACATTTTTAAGCAAATCTTTTGGATATAAAGCAGTTAAAAATCTTTTATTAAATTCATCCTTGCTAAAACAGTGAGAATTGATACAAATATTATCACTTATCTTTAGATCTAGTACGAGATTTGAAAGATCAAAAAGCTGAAGTTCAGTATAGTTATCGCCATATTTCAAAAATCCCATGTCATTAAATCTAAGATTTTTCATCTTTATGGCTACTATATAACTCTCAGACTTTTTTATATCCCTTTTTACACTACATCCTGCAAATAATAAAAGAAAAATTAAAACAACATATCTCAATCCCAAGTCCTAAATCCTAAATACTAGCATTATACCAAACATTATATAATATTATTATAATTCATAAAATCTCTTTAGTTTAATTTTTAAGATCAAGTTTTCATCATCCTCTTTTATTATTTGCTTGCATATCAAAGGTGATAAACTTGCCTATTTTATTTCCAAAAGTATTTATTGCTAGTGCAGATATGATAATAGTACAAGCAAGTATCTTAATACCGCTGATATTCTCATCAAATATAAGAAAGGCTGATAGGAGCAACTGTGAAAACAGGATATTTAACTTAATGAAAAAGTTGTTATTTTTCATCTATTAATATTTTTATTGTGTTCGACTTCACAAACACTGTTTATTTTCAGTGAACTTACCGTAAATCTACCTCGCTTTGCTCACTACGATTTACTTCAAGGTAGCAATTCACTCTCGTGTTCGTCACTAAAATCCTTGATTTTAGGACTCACACATGAGAGTTCATAGGATAAAACGAAAAACGACAAGCAGTTGTCGTTTTTTATCCGTTTTATCCACCGCATACCGGTGGCAAGAGAGATACTTTGTCTTCTTTACTTAGTGGTATATCAGCAGAGCATACTATCTTGTCGTTTACTGATACTGCACATATCTTTAGCCATGGCTTTAACTCTTTGTCCTCTTTAAAGTACTCTTTTAACTCTTTTAAAGATTTTACATCTAGCTCGATACTATCTCTTTTGATAGGACCTAAAAATTCTATCTTAGCCATTTTATATTCCTTTTATTTTGATTTGGTTAAAAAAAGCTTAATGGCTTTTTTTTCATTTTTTCCAATATTGTATGTTATCTTATTGAGATACAATTCCACCAAGCTCAAAGGAATTTTAAGCTTATTTGCTTCTCTTTTTTTTATATAGTATGGGATCTTAGTTTTGTATTTTAAAAACTGCTTTATTATTTTATCATAATATTTTACATTTGAATTTACACAAAAAGTAGCAAATACAAAAGGAAGACCGGTTTGTTCTTTCCACTCTTTTGCCAAATCCGTACAATTTTCTCTATTTTTATGATACATCTGCAATGCTTTATCACCTATAACAACTTTTCCTTTAAGATTTAATATATCTTTAAGTGCATTTGAACTTTTTGATTCCCCGTCATCTTTATCTTCGCCATCACACACAAAAACACTCAAAACTTCACCATCAGCTACTATACCCGCATCAAGGCATTTTTGACCTTTGCTTTTAATGCTCGAGATAAATGCAGCATTTACTTTTTTTTTCAAAAATAGTTCTGTTATATGTGCAGGGTGTGATCTTTTTATTGCTTTTTTTATATATGTATGATTTGATTTTTTGATAAAAAAGTCAAAGGGCAATAGATTGAGATAATCAATCTTTCCAAAGCATCCATGCATTTAAAAAACCTTTAAAGTAAACTGAGCCATCACAATAGCCAAAACCAAAGCCAAAGGATATACTGCAGCATAAGATATAGATGGATAGTCACTTTTAGTCAAATTGTTGACCATAGTTAAAGATGGGGTTGAAGTCATACTTCCGCTCAATAATCCTAATATCTTTAAAAAATTCATTTTTAAAATAGATCTACAAATAAATGTTATGATTAAAAGTGAAATTATAAGACTAAACAATCCTATATAAATGGGTGTAAATCCATTTGTTTTTATAGATTCAAGTAAATATTTTCCTGCATTTGTACCGATCGCTACGATAAATATAAGCTGACCTAATGTTTTCATAAGAGTTGTTGAGCTAGATGACATTTGCCAAACTATAGGTCCTATTCGACCTATCCTTCCAAGTATCAAAGCCGTTACAAGTATGCCTCCTACAAAACTTAGCTTTATAGTTCCCATGATAGGAAATGAAAAAGGTATGCTTCCTAAAAGTATCCCAAAAACTATACCCAAGGATATAGGTAAAAAATCAGCTACAGGATATTTTTGTAAGTTATTGCCTATCAATATTGTTATCTTATTGGCATATTTTCTAGGAGCTACCACATGAAGTTTGTCTCCTAACATCAAAGTCATATTTGGATATGGAGTTATATCTATGCCGCTTCTTCTTACTTTTGTTATAATGGCTCTATATGACTTTAACTCTTTAATACTTGAAATTTTTTTTCCTATAATTTTTTTTGAAGTAACCAAAAGCCTATAAACTTTCATATCATCATGAAAAGAAAAGTCACCCTTGATCTCTTCTCCCGCCATAATACCTACATGTTCAAGATTTTCTTTCGTACCGGAAACTCGAATGACATCGCCATAGTGTAAAACTTTATCATCAAGGTTTTGTAAATCTTTATTGGTTGATTCTATTCTGTGAATGATAGTATCGGTCAATTTTTGAAGTTTTGACTTTTTTATTCCGTTTTTTTTAAAATTTTCATTGGTTATTTTAAAATTTTTTATCAAAACTTCCGGATGCATACTTTTTTGCGTTTGTTCATAATCTAATATCTCTTTTTTGATATCAACTCTAAAAATAACAGGAATAAATCTTACAAATAATACAGTTGTAACTATACCGAATGGATAAATCATACCAAAAAGAACTGACATATTTGGATCATTTTTTATCTCCAAAGCAGCTGCTAGAGATGGAACACTTGAGAGTGAACCTGTAAAAATACCATCTATTGCCGTTGGCTTTAACCCCATATAAAGACTTATCAAAGTTATCAAACCAAACATCATAGCAAGAAGCAATATTGCCAAGATATTTAACTTCAAACCTTCAGTTTTAATCGTTTCAAAAAAACCCGGACCCGATTGAAGTCCCACTGCATAAATGAAAATAGCCAATCCAAAAAATTTAAACTCCTCAGAAACCACAAGTCCATAATGTCCTGCAATAAGAGCCACTATAAGAATGGCAGAAACATCAAGAGAAAAACCTTTTATCTTGATGTTTCCAAGAATATATCCAAGAGATATGATTAGAAAAAGATAAAATATATCACTATGTATCATTATGCTACTTTCAAAAAATTAGGATATAATTATACTATAAAAACAAAGGAAAAGATATGGTTCCAAGTAGAGAAGAAGCATTTGAGTTATTAAAAAAATATAATGATAATAACTCTTTGGTAAAACATGGACTTGCAGTAGAAAGCACAATGAGACATTTTGCAAAAAAGTTTGGTGAAGATGAGCAAAAATGGGGGATTGTCGGGCTTTTGCATGATCTTGACTATGGAAAGTATCCAGATGAACATTGTTATAAAGCTAAAGAGATCATGGAAGAAAATGGTTATCCAGAAGAATACATAAGAGCCATGATGAGCCATGCTTATGGAATTTGTACTGACATTGAGCCTCTCTCCCTGATGGAAAAAACTCTATATGCTGTTGATGAATTAACAGGACTCATAACAGCCTGCGTGTATGTAAGACCTAGTAAAAGCATACTAGATCTAGGCGTAAAATCAGTAAAGAAAAAATGGAAACAAAAATCATTTGCGGCAGGAGTTGATAGACAAACCATAGAAAAAGGTGCACAAATGATAAATATGGACATAAGCGAACTAATTGCAGAAGTTATAGAAGGTATGAAAAAAGATGCCGATAAACTTGGTCTCAAAGGAGATATTTAAAATATGGTGGAGCATAGCGGGTTCGAACCGCTGACCCCGACGCTGCCAGCGTCGTGCTCTCCCAGCTGAGCTAATGCCCCATACTTTATAAAAATAATCGAATTCATAGATTAAGTTTTATTTCATTTTTTACCGGTGCTAAGGGCGTCCATTTTTGTACAATACAAAAATAGTCGTTAGCCTCGGAAGAATTGCAAGGATGCAATTTTGAGAATGAGGTAAAAACTAGAATAAAATTTAATCCTCAAAATCCATTTGCAAATAGAATAATACCATAAGTTTTATAAATAATATTTTAAAATTTCATCCCTACTTTCAAAGGGGGTTGCCATAACAACCTCATCTTCAAAAGCAACTTCATAAGTTCCATCTTTTTTAGCTTTTGTAAAAGTAAGAATGATTTTGGCAGCAAGTATTTTATCCTCATTGTTTGCATTTTTTGATATCTTTGAAAATGGGGATGGCAAATCCTTGACATCTACTGATATCATTTTTGAATTTTCAAGCTCTTTTATCCGCTCATTTTCTTCGGCATTTCTTCCGACTATAAGCTTTATCCCATCTCTTAGCCTTAAATGTCTGCCGACTTTTAAAAGCTCTATATCTTCACTCTCTAGTCTTTCATATTTTATAAAATCTTTAAGCTTGTTTGAAAACCTTTCATCAGTAAGCAAACATCCACCTCCGGGATTTTCATACTCTTCAAATCCATACTCTTTGGCAAGCCTTAGTTGCACTTCTCTATTTCGCCCACTGATACCAAGAAGTTTTTCTCTATCAACCCACCCTTCAATTTCCGGTTTTGTAGGCTCAAGAAGTTTAGCTGATAGAGGTCTAAGGAGTAAGTTTTCTTCTAGATCATTAGCAAGTTTTTTTACCTGCAAAAGTGCATCTTTTCTTTGGCTCATGGGGCGTTGGGCTAAAACTTCACCTGTTATGATAAAACTAGCATCAAATCTTGGCATCAAAGCTTTGGCTACTCTTATCATATTAGCATGACAGTCAATACATGGATTGAAATTTTTACCGTATCCATACTTTGGCGAAAAAAGTATATCTTTTATAAAGCTGTCTCTTACATTTACTATCTCAAAGTCAGCTCCAACGATTTTGGCTCTTTTTTCTAGTAGAACTTTATTTTCTTTTGTGGAACCAAAACCGGTATCTACGAAAAGTGCACTCACACTTATACCCTGCTCTTTCATCAACTTAACCGATATCATACTATCTAGCCCACCGCTAAAAAGCGAAATACACCTCATCTTAGAAGCACTCATATTCAACTATCTCCCCTCTTTTAAGTCTATATATTTTATCCTGAATTTTTCTGATATAAAAACTTTTTTTATCAAATTCAATATCATCTCTTGCTTTTATATTTTCAAGTTTAGTTTGATAAAACTTCATAAGTATCATTCTAAGCTGTTTTTTCAATTCATCTTCATTTAATTCACCTATATCATCTCTTACTAAAATTCCTTCAAATCCTTTTTTGTCATCTTTACTAATCAATCTTATAAAAAGATCTTTGTGAACTTTAAATACATCTTCAGAAATATTATCAAGAACCATATCAAGGAATTCAGGCTTTAAAAGTAGAGTTTTAATGACAGAAAGTTCTGCTAGATCCTCCTTGTCAACATTTACCATACTGTTTAGAGTATATTTTTTTCTATTTTGAATCCTTATAACTCTTTTATCAATATTTAAAATAGTTGAAAGATAACTTTTATACTCATCTTGAAGCAGAGGCGAGAGAGTTTTTAAAAATTCTACACCTTCTTTTAAAGCTTTTTCTTTTTCAAGAGGATTTTTCAAATTATATTTGTGTGCTATTTGTTCTATTATAAAATTTGCAAAAGGTTTTGGCTCATTAAAAAGAGATTTGAGAGTATTTATATCGCCGTCTTTTACCATGTCGGCAGGATCTTTTCCTTCACCAAATATAACAACACCGCCGTCAATAGAAGATGTTATAAGCATTTTACTAGCTTTAAAAGCTGCCTCTATTCCAGCTTTATCGCCGTCATAAGAGAGTATGACTTTTGGCTCAGCCCGTCTAAGTAGAGGTAAATGTTCTCTAGTCAATGCTGTTCCTAAAGTTGCAACACATTCACCAAAACCTGCTTGATGAAGCATAATAACATCAAGATAACCTTCAGTGATGATAATCCTTCTTTTTTTTACGATACTCTCTCTTGCAAGATGGTATCCATAAAGAAGTTTTGACTTATTAAAGAGATATGTTTGAGGAGA
Source organism: Campylobacterales bacterium (assembly GCA_027038335.1). Lineage (GTDB taxonomy): Bacteria > Campylobacterota > Campylobacteria > Campylobacterales > JALSKU01 > JALSKU01. The sequence goes on from JALVWI010000158.1 coordinate 6,397, forward strand.
ATTTATATATTTTGCAGGATGATTTGATATGGTTCTACCTCCAAAACCGACTATCTTGGAGTTTGGTGCGTATATAGGAAAAGTTATCCTCTCAATAAGTCTAGCATACACATTTCCTCTTTCATCTTTTCCTAAAATTCCTGTCTTTAAAGCATCTTCTAGTGATAAAATATTCTCTTTTAAAAATGATATAGTTTTGAAAGAGGTCGGTGCATATCCTATCTCAAATTTTTCTATGGAAGAAGTATATATACCTCTGTCTTCTAGATAATTTTTAGCTATTTGGTTTGAGTAGAGATTTCTTTTAAAAAATTGATTGATTTGTTCCAAAACTCTTCTATCATCTTTTTTTTCAAAACTACCTTTTGTATAATTTAACGGCACATTAAAATCGTTTGCAAGTTTTTCAATGGCTTCAGGATAACTAAGCTTGTCATAATCCATAACAAAGCTTATGGCATCTCCGCCTGCTCCACATCCAAAACAGTGATATATCTGCTTGGAGGGACTTACAACAAAGCTTGGAGTATCTTCACTATGGAAAGGGCATCTAGCTTTATAATTTGCTCCGCTTTTTTTAAGTTCTAAATAAGAACCTATAACTTCAACAATATCAAGTCTATTTTTGAGATTTTCTATCGAATTTTGCTCTATCATAAAGATATTATATAATATTTGATATAATAAAGGGATAAGTTATATAAATTACAAGTTAGGCGGTAATGGATAATTTTTATATAGGATATAGAGATCCTCTTTTTGGTATCATTATCTTCTTTTTGCTTATTTTTATCATCTCTTTTGTCAACTATTGGTGGAGTGTATATAAAAATAAAAATGAAGAGAACAATATACAAAAATTTATAGATAAATTTCAAATAGATGATGGCAAAAATGAATACAAAATAATATTTGAAGATAAAAATCTTACACTTGAGAGCATAATACTACTTGCAAAAAGTTATAAAAGCATAGGCGAGTATGAAAAAAGTATAGGCATATATCTTTATGCTCTTGAAAAATATAAAAATAGAGGACAAAAACAACAAATTTTATTTCTTCTTGGAAAAGTATATCTAAGAGCCGGCTTCGTTGAAAGAGCTAGAGAAGTTTTTATCGAAGCACTAAAAATATCTCCAAGACACGAAGAATCTTTGAAGTATCTAACTATAACTTACGATATACTAAAAAGATATGATAAAGCCCTTGAAGTTTTAGATGCTCTTGAAGAGCTAGGGGCTGACATCAAAAAGGAAAAAATTTATTTTCAGGCTCTTTTTATATCTTCTAAAGAGATAAAAAACAATGAAAAAGAAAAATTACTTTATAAGTACTCTAGTTTAAAATCTACCCAAAGACTTTATGTGGAGTTCCTTCTCAAAAATAGTTTTAAGGTTGATTTTAACAAGATAAAAGAGTTTGATTTTAAAAATCTATTTGATATCTTGTGGAGGATGGATATATCTTTATATGATAAAAATTTTGCTGAAAAAGATCCATTTTTAAGTAATATTTTAAGTGCTAGAGGGCTTTTTTTTAAAAAAGAAGAGAGTGATATATTTGAGCTTGATATACTTAAAAATTTAGTTAAAAATGGTTATAAAAAAGCTGATATAAGTTTTGAATACTTTTGCAACAACTGTAAAAATAGTTATCCTTTTTACTTTTCAAGATGTCCAAACTGTCACTATATAGATAGTGTAAAAATATTGCCTAAACTTACAAAGAAGAGTTATGATGAGATCACTACCTACATATAAAAAAATACATATATACTCAGACGGCTCAAGTCTTGGCAATCCGGGTCGTGGCGGGTATTGTGCAATTTTGAAGTATAAAGATAATAAAAAGATCATAAAAGGTGCCAAAGAAAATGCCACTAACAATCAAATGGAACTTTTAGCAGTCATAAAAGCACTTGAAGCACTAAAAGAGCCTTGTGATGTAGAGTTGGTCAGTGACTCAAGCTATGTCGTAAAAGGTATCAATGAATGGCTTAAAAATTGGATAAAAAAAGATTTTAAAGGAGTTAAAAACCCGGAACTTTGGAAAAGATATATAAAAGCTGCGACACCACATAAGATAGTTGCAACTTGGGTTAGAGGGCATAACGGACATAAAGAAAATGAAGAATGCGATAAAATAGCAAGAGAAGAAGCGGGGAAGCTCATGATTGGTGATTGAAAAGTCATTCTGACTTTTCAATCTTTTGCTAATCACGAGTTACAAATCACGAATCACCAAACAAAAAAGGAGAAAAATTGGACAAGTTAGATGAATTGCAAAAGTGTTTGGGGTATCGCTTTAATAACAAAGCTTTGATACTCGAGGCACTTACGCATAAAAGCTATAAAAAAGGCAAAAACAATGAAAGACTGGAATTTTTAGGAGATGCTGTTTTAGACCTTGTGGTGGGTGAATATCTTTATCACAAATTTCCAAACATAGATGAAGGAAAGCTCTCCAAAATGAGGGCATCCTTAGTCAATGAGGAGGGATTTGAAAAACTCTCTTTAAAGCTAAAACTTGGAAAATATCTCTTGCTTTCAGCTGCAGAAGAACATAATAACGGTAGAGAAAAACCATCCTTGCTTTCTAATGCTTTTGAAGCATTAATGGGTGCAATATACCTCGAAACAGGGTTAAACAAAGTCAAAGATATAACTTATAAATTGCTTGAAGAAGTTTATCCAAAAATAGATCTTGATAGTATATTTAAAGACTACAAAACAACTCTACAAGAGTTTACACAAGAACATTTTGGCATAATACCTGAATACAAACTCATAAGTTCCAAAGGACCTGACCATAAAAAAGAGTTTGAAATGGCACTTTTTATCGGAGACAAAGAATTTGCAAGAGCGAGCGGAAAAAGTAAAAAAATTGCTCATCAAAAAGTAGCACAAATAGCACTTAAAAAGCTTAAAAAGGATAAAACAAATGAGCTTTAATAGTTTTGGCAATATTTTCAATATAACTACTTTTGGCGAATCCCATGGTAAAGCCATAGGATGCGTAGTAGATGGAGTTCCTGCGGGTCTCAAAATAGATGAAAATTTTATACAAAGTGAACTTGACAGAAGAAAACCCGGAAAAAGTAAATATGAAACGCCTAGGAAAGAGGATGACAAAGTTACTGTTTTGAGCGGAGTTTTTGAAGGAGTTAGCACAGGAACTCCCATAACTCTTATCATAGAAAACCATTCTCAAAAGAGCAAAGACTACTCCAATATAAAAGATTTATTTAGACCCGGACATGCGGATATAACTTACTTCCACAAATACGGTATAAGAGATTATAGAGGAGGAGGTAGAAGTAGTGCAAGGGAAACTGCCTCTAGAGTTGCTGCCGCGGCTATAGCAAAG
>JALVWI010000158.1:9862-11018 GCA_027038335.1 Campylobacterales bacterium
AGAGGCTCAGTAGTAGCTGAAGCTATGGCTGCAATAGTTTGTGCTGATATGCTACTTTTAAATATGACAAGAAGAGTAGAAAATATAAAAAAGGTGTATAAAAAATGAAAATATTAGTAACAGGAACGGCAGGATTTATAGGTAGTCATTTGGCTTTAAAACTTTTGCAAAGAGGAGATGAAGTTGTAGGAATTGATAACATCAACGACTATTATGACAAAAAAGTAAAATACGGCAGACTTCAAAGAGCAGGTATCATTAAAACTCTTGGAGATGGAGAAATTATACCATACAATACACCAATAACTAGCAACCGATATACCAATTACAAATTTGTAAAACTAAACTTGGAAGATAGGGATAATATCAATAAACTTTTTGAAGCTGAAAAATTTGATAGAGTTATAAACCTTGCCGCTCAAGCAGGTGTAAGATACTCTCTTATAAATCCTCATGCTTATGTAGATAGCAATATCGTAGGATTTGTCAATCTTTTAGAAGCTTGCAGATACAATGATATAGAACACTTTACCTATGCAAGTAGTTCAAGCGTATATGGACTAAATGAAGAACAACCGTTTTCAACACATGACAATGTGGATCATCCTATCAGTTTATATGCGGCAAGTAAAAAATCAAACGAGCTTATGGCTCACACATATAGTCATCTTTATAAACTTCCGACAACAGGTTTGAGATTTTTCACGGTTTATGGACCATGGGGCAGACCTGATATGGCTCTATATCTTTTTACAAAAGCTATTATAGAAGATAAGCCTATAGATGTTTACAACTATGGGAAAATGCAAAGGGATTTTACTTACATAGACGATATAGTTGAAGGTGTCATAAGAGTCAATGATAACCCTCCAAAAGGCAATCCTTCTTGGAGCGGAAAACATCCTGATCCTTCAAGCTCAAAAGCACCGTACAAGATATATAATATAGGAAACAATAATCCTGTAAAACTTATGGATTTTATAGAAGCGATAGAGAAAAAACTAGGCAAAAAAGCAAAGAAAAATATGCTCCCTTTACAACCGGGCGATGTTCCAAGCACTTATGCCGATGTGAAAGATTTGGTAGAAGATCTAGGCTATAAACCATCAACTTCCATCCAAGAAGGAATCAATAACTTTATAGATTGGTATTTAGA
>JALVWI010000159.1 GCA_027038335.1 Campylobacterales bacterium
AGTTTTAAATATGTTTTGGATTTTAAATGCAATACCGAATATCCGATACCCGCACCTGCAACAGAACTATCTTTTGAAGTTAGAAAACCTACCATAATAGATACCAACAAAGGATAAATAAGTACAATGATAACATTTGTAGTTAAAAATTTATTTATATTGACAATAAGTACATCCATAAGTGCTGCAATAGAACCTGTGATAAAACCTACCGCTATGGCAAAAGGTATCCATCTTCCAAAAAAGTGTGATATAACAAGAAAGTCAAATTTTAGCTTAATATTATTATTAAGACATCTTTTTATATACCCCTTATAATCAATTTTCTTTTCTAAAGATACAGAACATCCACCGGTTTTTTCATCAACCTCACACTCTTGCTCTTTTTTTTCATTATCTTTTTTTTGCTCTTCTTTCATCATTTCTCCATTCTATAAAAAATATTTATACAAAGTATAGAACAATTAATATGAAAATTCAATAAATAATAAAAAAATAATAGTATAAATAAAAAATAAGTTAAGAAAAATATTGTATAATGATTACCAAATAACAAAGTAGGTAGAGAATGTTTGGGATTGAGATTTTACATTTTTTTATTATTCCTATTATCATAGGAGTTATAGGAGGATTTTCTGCTATACTTTTTCGAGAATTTATCAGCTTTTTTACATTTATATACAACTCTATAGATATATTTCATTCAACATATTTCTATCTTTTTACAATGCCTCTGATCTTCTATATATCCTATATCATAGTTACAAAACTGTCTATCAATCCCTCAAATGTAACTATAGATGAGGTAGCTAAAAAAATATCGTTAATGGTTGGTAAATTCTCTTTTTTAAAAGGAGTTATAGTTCTTTTTATCACATCTTTAAGTATCGGTTTTGGGGTACCGGTAGGCAGAGAAGGACCTATTGCAAAACTTGGCGGACTTATGAGTGAAATATTTTTACTTATTTCAAAAGTTCCAAGAATTGACCTTCCTATATACCTAAGTGCCGGTGTATCAAGTGCGATAGCTGCAACTTTCAATGCCCCCATAGCAGGTATCATTTTCGGCTTAGAGATAATTATAGGAAAAATAAATTCATATATTATCATACCTCTTATAGTATCTTGTGCAACCGCTACACTAATTGCAAGAGAATTTTTAGGTGATTTTACCGCATTTTATGTACCTCATCTTTTTTATGATGAAAGATACCTCTTTTATGTTCCTCTTGAAGCGGTAATTCTTGGGTTTATTTGTGCATTTTTTATATTTTCTCTTAAGCAGTTTAGAATTTTAAGAGTTACTTATAGAAAGCATTGGGGCAAGATAGTAATAGTGCTAGGTTTTATGGTAGGAGTGTTGATAGCATTGTCACCTCAAACAAGAGGTGTTGGATATGAATATGTTGGGAAAATATTTAACAATACTTACAACTCTTTTGATGCTCTAAAAATAATGTTTGCAAAACTTATAGGTGTAATACTTAGTATCGGTAGCGGAATATTTGGCGGTATTATGTCTCCTAGTATTTTTATAGGTGCTTTTGGAGGCTATTGGTTTGGAAATGAGTTGGTCCAATACGGCTTAGATCCTCTTGTATTTGCCTTAGTAGGAAGTGCTACGATGCTTGCGGGAGTTTCAAGAGCACCTCTTAGAAGTTCTATCATCATAACCGAGCTAACTCATTCATACCAACTACTTTTACCTATACTCATCTCTTCATCCATTGCAAGTTTTATTCTTTCCAAAATGGAGCCGGGTTCTTACTTTAAAAGAGGTCTTATCCAAAGAGGTATAGATATAGAAAATGAAGATATTGTGCAATACCTCAAACAGTGCAATTTAAAAAAATTTATAGAAAAAGTCCAACCTTTAACAGGCAATATTACCATCAAGTCTGCCATAAAAATTTTTAAAAGATTACATATATCATATCTACCTGTTGTTAAAGATGAAAAACTTATCGGTATAGTTTCATTAAGAGATATAAGAAAAAGGTATTTTCTAGGCAGAAGAAAGCTAAAAGTTGCAGAGATAATGAGTGAAGAGCCATTTTCTATAAGCGAAGGTTTTTTGCAAGAGGATCTTTTTAAAGCTTTATCTATGCTAAATGCAAATTATATTCCTTACACAACAAAAGAAGGTAATTATATAGGAATGCTAAATATAAGTAAACTTTTAAAAGATCTCTCTTTTTCACAAAAGGTATATGATATAAGAGCTTAAAGTGATTTTTCAACTCTTATGAGTTCTTTTACTCCATTGTATAGATCTTTTGCACACTCTACTTCAGTGACACCTAACCTTCGTCTATTGCTTATATCAAAAATTCCACCCTCACTTTCTGAGTGTTCACCATGTATCCCTCTTATTTGAAGGTGAAATTTATCAGTTATATTTTTAAAAAGCTCTTTATTTTGTGAAAGTTTAGACAATTTTATATGAACACTTGCTCTCATAGCTGTTCCTAGATTGGTAGGACAAGATGTTATGTATCCTAAATGATCACTTTTCAAAAATTTCATATCTTTTTCAAGTTCACTTACAGCAAGTGAAAGTCTAGTAAATACTTCTTTTATATCCCCGCCTTGTTGCATTGAAATGATGCGAAGTTCATCTTCTTCATTTATCCAAACTAAAAATGTTTTATCAATATTGTGAAATATCCCCCTACCCTCAGGCCAGTCTCTATTGAGTCCCGCAGCTTCTAAAAATCTATCTCCTTCCTTAAATAAAAAGTGCTCTTTTATAAGTTTTTCTTGAATTGTAGATGTCATTCCCTTTAGAGGATAATACTCTCCTTGTAACTCATCTTTAAAAGATTTGAGTGCATTACTTACAATCTTTTCTACTTCATCTCTTTGCTCTTTTGAAATGATAGTTCCAAGAGGAAAACCATCTAAATTTCTTCCTACTCTTATACGAGTAGAGAGTATAAATTCTCCTTTTGGATCAGGGTTGTCCATATCAAGTTTTTTTGCATCAAAGTCACTTGTATGTTTTTCATCTTTACCAAATCCATGATACTCTTTGATAATAGGATCAAATAGTAGATCAAACACTTCATAAGATTCTTTATCTCCAGCATATACCCCTATAGAACTATCAGGATTTTTGACACCGGAATTGATAGCCATTTCAAGAGTAAAGCCGTTTGGAGTTTTTCTATTCTTTAACTCTTCAAAAACATCTTTTGTTAAATATTTACAAAGCATTGACTTACAATCTTTCGGAAAATTTGGATATTTCATAATACAACCTTTTTTATTGTAGTATATACCATTTTGCTTAAAAAGTAAATAAATAATGCTATAATTTATCTAAGAAAATTTTGATATGAGGTAAAAGTATGAATATACAAAGAGTTTTAAATATCCTCCAAGAAGAGATAGTTCCTGCCCAAGGTTGCACCGAGCCTATTGCGCTAGCTTATGTATGTGCAAAAGCTACAGAAATTTTAGGCAAAACTCCAAAATATATAGATATATATGTTTCAGGAAATATGATAAAAAATGTCAAATCAGTCGCTATTCCAAATTCAAACGGTTTAGTAGGAATAAAAGCGGCTTGTGCTATGGGTGCTTTAAAAGGCGATGCTTCAAAAGAGCTAATGGTGATAGCCGATGTAAAAGAGGATGAGCTAAATGATGTTGAAAATTATCTCAAACAAAATCGCATAAAAGTTATACATCAAGATACAGATATTCCGTTATATGCTAAAGCTATTGTTTTTTACGAAGAAGAGTCGGCAATGGTAGAGATAAAGCATTTTCATACAAATATAACAAAAATAGAAAAAAATGGAGAAAATTTACTTTCACAAGCTTGTAATGATATTGAGTTTAATTCGCCTAAAGAAGAGAGAGAAAAATTGAGTATAAAAGGTATATATGAACTTGCAAATAGTATTGACATAAGACTGATACAAGATCTTTTTGAACAAGTGATAGAAAAAAATAGCACTATTGCTCAAGCAGGACTTGATGGAGAGTATGGGGTAAATATAGGCTGTATGATCAATAAAAATATACAAAAAGGGCTTTACGGGGATGACCAAAGAAATAGATGTGCTAGTTTTGCATCAGCCGGAGGAGATGCTAGGATGAGCGGATGTTCACTTCCGGTGATGACTACAAGCGGTAGCGGTAACCAAGGCATGGCAGCATCTTTACCGGTAATAAAATACTGCAAAGATCAAGATATCTCAAAAGAAAAACTCATAAGAGCACTCTTTTTTTCACATCTTGCAACTATACATTTAAAGTCCAGTATCGGAAGACTTTCAGCTTTTTGCGGTGTCATTTGTGCTACAAGTGCTGTTAGTGGAGCTTTAGCATACCTTCAAGGTGGTGATTATAAAACTGTATCGATAGCTATAACTAACTCTTTGGGAAATATTTCAGGTGTTATTTGTGACGGTGCAAAAGCATCTTGTGCTATGAAAATTGCTACGGGAGTTTATAGTGCTTTTGACTCAGCAATGCTTGCACTTTCAAACAGAGCCTTACACGGAGGAGAGGGCATCATAGCTGATGATATAGAGGAAACTATAAAAAATATAGGTCTTTTGGCAAATTCAGGAATGAAGGAGACAGATCAAGTGATTTTAGAGATCATGACTCCTTCATAAAAATTACTATTTTTTCATAGATAAGTAACTATTAAGTGCTCCTACATAAGCTTTGGTACTTGCTTCCATAGTATCAAGGCTAAGTCCATGCCCCATTACAGGCGGCTTATTATCTTCAAATCTAACCTTGACAACAACTCTTGCAAGTGCATCTTTTCCCTTTGAAACAGCTTCTACCTTGTAGTCAACCAACTCTCCGCTTATTCCACTTATTCTATCAACTGTTTTAAAAAGTGCATCTATTGTACCGTCTCCTATGGCGGCATCTTTTATAATCTTGTCATTATATCTTATAGAGATAGCAGCAGTTGGAACTCCTCCGCTACAATCACTTAGTTGCATTCCGACAAGTTTATATATCTCTTTGATTTTGGTTATTTCACTTGTTACGATAGCTCTTATATCATCATCAAACATCTCTTTTTTCTTATCAGCCAAATCTTTAAACTTTATAAATGCATCATCTATCTCTTTATCATCCAAACTATAACCCAACTCCTCAACTCTTTGTTTAAAGGCATGTCTTCCTGAATGTTTACCAAGTATGATAGAGTTGTGATTTAGTCCTATATCTTCTGACCTCATTATCTCATAAGTCTCTTTGTGCTTTAAAACTCCATCTTGATGTATTCCGCTTTCATGAGCAAAAGCATTTTTGCCTACTATCGCTTTATTCGGTTGAGGAATGATACCTGTGATATTTGCCACAAGTTTACTTGTAGGATATATCTCTTTTGTATTTATATTTGTTTTATATCCGCCAAAGATATCTTTTCTAGTTTTTAAAACCATTACTATCTCTTCAAGTGCAGCATTTCCCGCTCTCTCTCCTAGACCGTTTATTGTGCATTCTACCTGTCTTGCTCCATTTTCTATGGAAGCTAAAGAGTTCGCTAATGCTAGTCCTAAGTCGTTATGACAATGTACTGAAAGTATAGCCTTGTCTCCAACAAAATCATACAACTCTTTTATCATCTCTCCCATTTCATTAGGCATCCTATACCCTACCGTATCAGGGATATTTAAAGTACTAGCACCGGCTTTTATAGTAGCATCAAGTATCTCTTTTAAAAAGCCTATATCACTTCTTCCGGCATCCTCACAGCTAAACTCCACATCATCTACAAATGTTTTTGCATACTCTACCGCTTCGACTGCTTTTTGTATAACTTTTTCAGGAGACATTTTAAGCTTATACTCCATGTGAATAGGACTTGTAGCTATAAAAGTGTGTATCCTTTTATACTTTGCCGGCTCTAAAGAGTAAGCTGCAGCTTCTATATCCTTCGGCAAAGCTCTTGAAAGAGAACAAACTACACTTTTATCAACTTGTTCGCTTATCCTCCTTATAGCTTCACTATCACCACTACTAGCTGCGGCAAATCCTGCTTCGATGATATCAACTCCTAGTTTTTGAAGCTGAAGAGCTATCTGTATCTTCTCCTCGGTATTCATAGAAGCTCCCGGGCTTTGCTCACCATCTCTTAAAGTTGTATCAAATATTTTTATAGTTTTAGTGTTCATAATTTATTTCCTTATATTGTTTATTGTTTGTTATAGATTTGTAAAGTTTTGAAGTATTAGAGTTGAAGTAGCAGAAGAGAGTTTTTTATCTCGATTTTAGGCAAAAATTTTATGGCTTTTACCGTGCCAATGACGCTATCGTTCATCATTCTCTCCTTTGCTCTTAAGTTTTAATTTTATTATACTAAATTTTCTATTTTTTTGCAATTTTTTTTCGTTTGATAAAGTTTTTATACGCTCTTGCCAAACCATATATAATATAAGCTGTAAATAAAAAAGCTAATGATTCTATCAAATATAGATAAATAAAGGAGAAAATTATAATAAGCAGTATAAGAACTTTTTTGATACCGGTTTTCGGCAAATTTATCTTTTTAAAACTTGGATATCTTATATTGCTAACCATCAATATAGAGATAAGTGCTATAAAAATTAAAATAACAAAAGAAGCTTTATCTTTCAAAAAGTGATATTTTTCAAAAAAAAGTATCCAAATACTTATAAAAACTGCAGCTGTCGGTATAGGCACACCTATGAAAACAGATGGCTCATTTGTCGGTTCTGTAACATTAAATCTAGCAAGTCTCAAAGCTCCAAAAAGAACATATATTGCCGTAAGGAGCGAACCTACTTTTGCATAATGCACACCTATATCAAAATAAAAAAGCATAGCAGGTGCTACACCAAAAGCTACCAAATCTGCTAGAGAATCAAATTCACCACCAAATTTGGAAGTAGTTTTTGTCAATCTTGCAACTCTGCCGTCAAGTCCATCAAATACAAGCGATAAAAGTATAAGATATACTGCTTTTGAGAACTCCCCTTTTGAAGATGCTATGATACTTAACACCCCTATAAAAGCACTAGCGGCAGTAAAAAGATTGGGGATTATATAGACAAGATGTGATTTATCATGTTTTTGCACTAAAAATTCCTTTGGATCTAGTATAAAGCTAAAAATTACTAATCAAAATCCTATATAACTCCATCCCTCTTTTGCTATAATTTCTGTTTTTCTACAAAGCATTTTTATTCTTAAGACTTGCTATCATTATCACTATTTTTTTTATCTTCATCCTCAGTATCATTATCTTTATTTTCTTTTAAACCGTTTTCAGCCTTTTGAATATCATCTTTTTCATCTTCTTCTCTTACTATACCGTTTTTCTCTTCAAAATCTTTTATAATTTTTCTGACAACTTCACCTTTTATAGTCTCTTTTTCAAAAAGCTCTTTTACTATGCTTTCTATAGCTTCACTATATTCTCTCAAAGTTCCTAAAACTCTTTTATATCTCTCATCAAGCATAGTTTTTACATATTCATCAAGATGTTCTGCCATCTTTTCACTATAATCTTTACTACTAGCTCCCGGGATAAATCTATTTTGCTGTTTTTCAAGCACCATAAGACCGGCAACTTCGCTCATACCGTACATACTAACCATAGCTTTTATAATGTCAGTTGCTCTTTCAAGATCATTTCCCGCTCCGGTTGAAATCTCTTTTATAAAAACTTCTTCAGATGCTCTACCACCTAAAAGTGTATCAACTTCAGCTATAAGTTCATATTTTTGCATGAGGTATTTATTTTCCTCTGGAGTATTTAGTGTATATCCAAGAGCAGCCAATCCTCTTGGAATGATAGAAACTTTTGAGACTTTTTTAGCCCCTTTTGTTGTTTCAGCTATCAAAGCATGTCCGCTCTCATGATAGGCAACTATCTTTTTCTCTTTTGAATTTATTCGCCTACTTTTCTTTTCAAGTCCGGCTATAGCTCTTTCAACTGCTTCTATTAAATCTTTCTGTTTAACTTCACTTTGATTGTTTCTTCCGGCAAGCAGTGCAGCTTCATTGATAATATTTGCTAAATCAGCTCCTGCCAACCCTGCTGTAAGCCTTCCAATCTCTTCGAGATTGATATCATCAGCAAGTTTGATGCCTTTGATATGTACCTTAAGTATGGCAACTCTACCCTTAAAGTCTGGCTTATCAACAAGCACTTGCCTATCAAATCTACCCGGCCTTAAAAGTGCGGGGTCAAGTACTTCAGGTCTATTTGTCGCAGCCAAAACTATAACAGGTGCATTATCACTGTTAAATCCATCCATTTCAGCTAATAGTTGATTTAGCGTCTGTTCTCTTTCATCATTTCCGCCAAGATTACCCGCAGCTGCTCTACTTTTACCGATAGCATCTATCTCATCTATAAATACGATAGAAGGTGCCTCTTTTTTTGCTCCCTCAAAAAGGTCTCTTACTCTACTAGCTCCGACTCCGACAAACATTTCTATAAAAGATGAACCTGAAACAGAAAAAAACGGAACATTTGCTTCACCTGCAACTGCTTTTGCCAAAAGTGTTTTACCGGTACCGGGGGGTCCTACTAAAAGTACACCTTTTGGTATCTTAGCTCCTAGTCTTAGATATCTATCAGGATGCATCAAAAAGTCAACTATCTCTTTTACTTCATCCTTTGCCTCTTCAACTCCTGCAACATCAGAAAACTTAGTGTTTGGTTTTTCAGAATTTACAAGCTTTTTACTACTTCCCATTCCTAGTATTCCGCCGCCGATATTTTTTTGCATACGATTTGCCAAAAACATCCAAATACCGAAAAATATAAATATAGGAATAATCCAAGAAAAAAGAAGTTCACTAAACCAATTTGTTTCATTAAAAGCTGAATAAGCTATCTTATTTTTTTCAAGAAGAGGTATCAAAGTAGGATCATCTCCAACTTTTTTTGCAATATATACAATCTTTTCACCGTTATTTTTAGATATCGCTTTTATGATAGTTTGTCCTATGGCTACTTGTTGTACCTCTTTATCTTTTATCAAGTTCTTTATCTGTGAATAGTTTACATTTTTACTAATCACTCTATTTGATGTTGCAAAAGCACCCTCTTGCATCCCTGAAATGCTGCCACTTGGATTTACAAAACTCTTAAATATTAGTATAATTACGATAGAAAATATCGCAAATACCAAAAGAGGATTATCACTAAAAAAATTATTATTTTTATTGTTTTTATTATCTTTTTTTGCCACTATATTACCCTTGTATTTTTTTTAGTTGAAGAGTTCTCCACTCATTCTTTTCAATGATATTAACTTTTTTAAAGTCATTAAATTTGGCTAAAACACTATCTAAATATTTATCTAAAATACCTGAAAGTATTAGATTGCCATCTTTTTTTACACATTTTTTCAAATCTTTGCTTATCATTATAAGTACATCTGCAACAATATTTGCAACAACTACATCATATTGTTTTTTAGCTTTATTTGCTGAACCGACCCAGATATCTTGATAGCTACACTCATTAAGCTTAAAATTATTTTTTGCACTTTGGATACTTTGCTCATCACTATCACACAATTCAACTCTAGCTCCCAATTTGCAAGCTGCTATAGAAAGTATCCCGCTACCACACCCTACATCTAAAAATTCATCATCTTTTTTAATACTCTTATCTAACAATTCCAAACAAGAACTTGTTGTCTCATGATGACCTGTACCAAAGCTAAGAGCCGGATCTATAAGAATATTTATAAAACCTTCTTTATTATCTTCCCAAGTAGGATGTATATAAAAATCGCTTACTTTTATGGGCGTAATTGAACTTTTATATTTTTTTATCCAATCTTCATTTCTTTTCTTACATAGCTTTGTTTTAACTTCAATCTCTTCTTTAAAAACTTCAGATAATTTTTTTCCAAACTCCTTAACTCCCCATTCAATCTCTTCAAGAGATTCTTCACTTCTAACGACAATAGTATCACCTTTTTGCTCTATCGCTTCTATACCAAATTCAAAAATAAAATTGCTAAATATATCTTGCTTGTGATTTGGAGTTATTTGTAGTTCATAATACTCTTGTTGCATACATTAGCCCAATACATCTTCAAGCTTCTCTTTTAAAACTTGTGGTGTAAAAGGTTTTACTATATAGTTGTTTACTCCTGCTTTTAGTGCAGTTATAACCTCTTTTTTCCCACCTTCAGTTGTTACCATTATGATAGGCATATCTTCATACTTACTTTCAGCTCTTACTTTTTTTACCAACTCAAGTCCGTTCATTTCAGGCATATTCCAGTCTGTTATCAAAACATCAATATCAGAGTTGTCCTGTAAAACTTGCCAAGCTACTTTTCCATCTTCAGCCTCTAAAACATCTTTATGACCGATTCTTGCAAGAGTATTTTTTATAATTCTTCTCATAGTTGAACTATCATCTACTACTAAAAGTTTCAATTTCATTCCTTTTGTTTTAGTATATATACTAAAATTTTGTTAATTTTATCTTATTTTAGTTTTAGATTACTTTAAATGCTTCTTCTAAGTCAATTTTACCCTCATAATAGGCTTTTCCTACTATTACACCTGAAATGATACCGCTTTGTTTACATTTTACAATATCTTCCAATCCTTTAACTCCACCGCTAGCTATAGTGGGAATTCCACTAGCTTTAGCTATCTCTTCGGTAAATTTTACATTTACTCCGCTAAGCATACCGTCTTTGCTAATATCTGTACAAATGATAGCCTTAACTCCTACATTAGCAAACTCTTTTGCCAATGTTGTTGCTTTCATAGAACTTACTTCTGCCCAGCCTTCAACTGCAACCATACCGCCTTTTGCATCAATTCCTACCACTACGGGATACTGTTTTGCCATCTCTTTTACAAAGTTAGGATTTTTCAGTGCGACAGAACCGAGTATAACCCTATCAACTCCTAGATCCATATACATCTTGATAGTATCTTCATCTCTGATACCACCACCTACTTCTATAAAAAGATCACAATTTTGCCTTATCTTTTTTATCTG
>JALVWI010000160.1 GCA_027038335.1 Campylobacterales bacterium
GGTTTTTCTAAAAAATGATAAGTAAGAACTCCATCATTTTCATCAACCCATATATCTTTGAAATAATTTTGCTCATAAAATTTAGATATTGACGCATCAATTTTATCTATATCAAGCTCATCTCCTACACCAAATCCAAGCATCTCTTTTGCAATTTGGTGAGATATGTGTATAAGCCCGTCAAATCTTATATCTTTGATAGTCATTGCATTTAAATAAATAGTAAAAAGTATAGATAAAGTAAGGAAGATTTTAAAAAATTTCATGTATAGCCTTATTGTATTATTAATGATAATTCAATTTTAAGTTTTATTTCATTTTTTACCGGTTCTGATGGCGTTATATCTTTGCACGATGCAAAAACAGTCATCAGCCTCGGAAAAATTGCAAGGATGCAATTTTGAGAATGAGGTAAATACTGTGGGGTATTACCTATTATTAGAGATGCCCTGTAATAAACTTAAAATTGAATTACCATAAGTAAAAATGATATAATACCAAATATATTTTAAAAACATTATAAAGAAGGTTGTTTATGACAGTAGGAATTGTTGGACTTGGACTGATGGGAGGCTCTTTAGGGCTTGATTTGCAAGATAAAAAAATTGCAAAAAAAGTTTTGGGAGTTGATCACAATATATCACACTGCGAAGAAGCCCTAGAATTTGGACTTGTAAATGAGATAGCAAGGCTTGAGGATATAAAAAAATGTGATATGATCTTTTTATGTATCCCCGTTAACGGTATCGTAAAAATATTACCCAAGCTTAAAGATATAGATGTCAATACAACAGTAGTTGATATGGGAAGTACCAAACAAAAGATAGTTGAACTTACTCCAAAAGAGATAGAGAAAAATTTTGTAGCATCTCATCCTATGTGCGGTACTGAAAAGTATGGACCGACTGCTGCATTTAAAGGCTTATATGAAGGAAATACCGTAGTTTTGTGTGATACCGATAGAAATGATAAGCTTCATAAAACCAGAACGGAAGAGTTGTATAAAAAACTAGGTATGAATATCTTTTATATGGGTTCTAAAGAGCATGACAGACATGCTGCATTTATTTCTCATTTGCCTCATGCTATCAGTTACTCATTAGCAAATACGGTAATGTCTCAAGAAGACCCTATGAGTATCCTTGCACTTGCCGGAGGCGGTTTTAGAGATATGAGCAGGATTGCAAAAAGCTCCCCTGTGATGTGGAGTGATGTATTTAAACAAAATAAAAATAACCTTTTAAGCTCCATAGATTTATTTGAAAAAGAGATGAAAAAGATAAGAGAACTCATCGAGCATGAAAATTGGGAAGCTATCGAGATTTGGATGCAAAAAGCAACTACTTTGCATAAGATCATATAATATTGACTCTAAATACTTTTTAGTTTGGTGTAAAAATTTTTTGTGAGTTCTATGGCTTGTTGTAGCGAAATTTCTTTAAATCTTATCTTTGTATTGGCTCCGCATTGAGAAAGTTTAAAACAATCCATCGGTAAAACTGAGCCTATTTTGGGATATCCTCCTATGGTTTGCCTATCTTTTAAAAGGATTATCGGTTGTCCCGCGGAAGTTATCTGGATAGCTCCATACGCTATAGCTTCAGATATGAGTTCATTATATTGAGGAAAGATTTTATCTCCCTCAAGTTGATAGCCCATCTTGTTATATCTATTTGATACTTTGAAGTTTGATGAGATAAATTGTTCCATATCAAACCATTTATACTGATACCCTTTTACAAATCTAAGCTCTAATTCCTTATATCCAAAAGTCGGTACAATTTTAGAAGAAAAAAATGATTTTTGTCTATTGTTAGAAGGGTTAGCATATAAAATATCACCTTTTTTTATGGAGGTTCCTAAATGTCTGCTTACTGAAACTGAAGAGAGTATCTTTTCGCACTCAAATCCCCCATCAACCGCCATATAGCTTAGCTGTCCGTCAACCGCATAACCAAACTCTAAAATATCCCCCTCTTTTACAGGAAAGCAACTCCAATTTTTTACAATTTGAGAATTTAATTTTGCTCTTGTATTTGCTCCGGCTATGCTAACTCTTGTATTGTTTAAAGCTTTAAGTTTTAGTCTTCCGATACTTAGCTCTATGGTCGGCGAATTTGGAGGATTGTTTAAAAGTCTATTTGCGAGACGGTATGAAAGCTCATCACTTGCACCGCTGTTGGAAACGCCTATATCATCATATCCAAATCTCCCGTTGTCTTGAAATGTAGCAATTATGCCTTCATTTAAAACTTCAAACATTTTCATAGTTTCCCGCCCATTTTTAGATACTCTTTTTTTGAAATGGGGTCAAATTTGACTTTGTATCCTATCTCAAAGGGTGAAAGCTCTTTGGAGTTTGGGTTAAAAAGCTCTATGGGAGTTCTTCCTATGATATTCCAACCCCCCGGACTCTCTTTTGGATATACCGCTGTTTGACTATCCGCTATGGCTACACTTCCTTTAGGTATCATATCTCTTGGATGCTTAAGTCTTGGAGTTTGCAATTTTTTATCAACTTTTGCCAAGTATG
>JALVWI010000161.1 GCA_027038335.1 Campylobacterales bacterium
TAAGGCAAATGGCTGTTATGTTAGATGCAGGAATTCCTATCAATACAACACTTAAAACTGTTATAAGAACATGTGATAATAAAAGAGTAAAAGAGATATTTGAAGAGCTTTATAGAGATATAGAAGCAGGTGCAAACCTTTCTGACTCACTTAAAAGATATGAAGATGAAGTTGGTAAATTATCCATTGTAATGGTTGAGCTTGGTGAAAAGATAGGATTGCTCTCAGATTCTATAAACAAGCTTGCAGACTTTTTGCAGGAGATTTATGACAATAGAATGAAACTTAAAAAGGCTACAAGATATCCTCTTTTGGTTATAGTGGCTATGATCATATCTTTTAGTCTTGTTATAGTTTTGGTAATCCCGCAATTTATGGATATCTTCAATGAATTTCAAGCCCAACTCCCATTTCCTACAAGGCTTCTTATATGGATAGAAGAGGCTATAAAAGAGTATAGTTTATATATTTTAGTAGGATCAATTTTAATATTTGGAGTACTTAATAGATTTTATATAAAAAGTGATAATTTCCATAAAATGATCGATAGAATGATGTTAAAAGTCTATATAGTCGGAAGTGTTATATATCTTTCTATGGTTGGTAGGTTTGTTTATATATTTGATAAACTTATATCTTCAGGGCTTCCTATCGTAGATGCTTTAAAAACTGCTATAAGCGTTGTGGACAATAAGTATCTCAAAGAAAAGCTTGAAGGAATTTCTAAAAGTATAGAAGAGGGTAATGCTTTGACAAACGGTTTTATGCAAACAGGTCAGTTTGACAATATTGTGATACAAATGATAGAAGCTGGAGAAACTAGCGGGTCGCTTGGAAAAATGCTTGATAAAGTATCCATCTACTATAAAAACAAATTTCAAAATCTTGTAGATAATGTTTCAACTATGATTGAGCCTATACTTATAGCAGGTATTGCAGGCTTTGTACTGCTTTTAGGACTTGGCATATTTTTACCTATGTGGTCACTTGCCGGAGCAGTTGGAGGATGATGATATGAATGATTTGCAAACAGGTACTATTGTGATAGTTGTATTTAGCACTATTATACTTGGTGTGGGACTGTGGATCATTCATAAGATAACCAATATTTGAGAGATAGTAAGTAGGATTTAGGTTTTAGGATTTAGGTTTTAGGATGTAGGATGTAGAAAGTTTTTAGTTGCAGGTTACGGATATGTTGTTGTAGGTTGTAGGAGTTGTTCCGTTTATATCTATGAGGAGAATATCTCCTGAATGAAGTACTTTGTTGCTGTATGTTTCTTTGCAGATTTTGTTTGGATTTATGTATGATGCATATATCCAGTAATCATTTTTATCCGGTTTTCCGGGAATATCACTATTTTTTGCATTTTTATCATATTTTACACCGTTCATTGCATTTGAAGCGGGTCCCGTAAAAATGGAATAGGTAAAATCACTGCTGTTGTTTTCATAAACTTTTTGAAATTTATCACTATTTGTAGTAGATCTTAAAAGTGCTCCAAAAGTTTGTCCATTTGCGGATAAATCATCAGGATATCCAACACTATTTAAGTGGTGAATAGAGCTATTTTGGTTATTACCCCATGTAAAATCACCTTCATTGATACTCCACTCACTGTGAGCGCCGTCTATTGCAGTAGCAACTGCCGAAATCGTTGCGATCTCGGCAGTTTTTTTTGCTCTGTCTTTAACTCCTAGAAACTTAGGAATGGCTACAGATGCCAAAATGCCTATAATAACTATGACAAATATAAGCTCTATCATAGTAAAAGCATTATGTTCTGGATAAAAATATTTTTTCATTTTACTAATTTAAGCTATCAGTTCTCCAATTATAATTATTCCAATTAGTTTCTGAAAATTTTACTTGATTATAATGTGTTGGATTAGTTCCATTAACATCCACTAATGTAATAGTTCCAGCTTCCGCTACAGTATCATTGACATTTGTACCTGTTATATTTATATCAACACCACTTGGATTAAATACCCAAAAGTCATTTTTATCTGGTTTGCCAGGAATATCTTCTCCGGAATGGTCAGTAGGATATTTAACACCTGTTGTTGGATCACTAGCAGTATCAGTTATGATAATAGGTGAGTGGGGAATATCCTTATACTCCCAAATATGACCATCCTCTCTCATCGGAATAAAAGCTTCTATCTTTAAACCTCTAACTTTTTTTGCTATTTTAGCAAGTACAGTTTGGTTTTGATTTACTTTTTTAAATATAGCCCCAACAGTTGCTATGGAATTAGAGTTGCTACCATTTATATCAGCCTCTGGTAGATTGTACCAGTTTACTTTTGTATCACCGTAATCATCATATCTGCCCTCTTGCTCCGCAACTACTGCTGAAGCCAAACCATCCATCGCAGATATTTCACTGTTTATTTTTGCTCTATCTTTTACACCATTAAACTTTGGTAGAGCAGTAGCAGCCAAAATACCTATGATAACTATGACAAATATAAGTTCTATCATAGTAAAACCGTTTCTTCTCATATCTTCTCCCTTATGAACTTTT
>JALVWI010000162.1 GCA_027038335.1 Campylobacterales bacterium
TTATCTTTTTTTACTACGATAATAGGCTGCAAAAGACCATGTTTTTTTATAGAACTTGATAACTCTTTTAAGCTATCTTCATTAAAATAAGTTCTTGGCTGATAGATATTGGGTATGATTTCATCAACTTCAATCTCTTGAATGAGATTGCTTTTATCTTCTATATCTTGTCTATACGCCTCTTCGACATCCTCTAGTATAGCACCTATCCCTCGACCTAAAGCTTTTTTATTTTTTGCCATTTTAACCGGCCATTATAGAAGTTGCTAGATTTTGATAAGCTTGAGAACCTCTTGATTTGATGTCATATAAAATAATGGGTTTACCAAAACTTGGACTCTCAGCCAATTTTATATTTCTAGGTACTACAACATAGGATGAGTTTTTCTTATCTTTAAAAAGTTTATTTTTAAAGTGCTGTTTAAGATCTGCAAAAACTTGTTTTGAAAGATTGTTTTGCGTGCTATACATTGTAGGCAAAAAACCTTTGATTTTTAGTTTTGGATTGATAGTTTTTTTTATGAGTTTTATCGTATTTAAAAGCTGTGCTAAACCTTCAAGTGCAAAAAATTCACACTGTATAGGAATGATGACAGAATTTGCCGCACTAAGTGCATTTATAGTAATGCTACCTAAAGCTGGAGGTGAATCGATGATGATATAGTCATACTGATCTTTTACTTCTTTAATCTTTTCTTTTAAGACCAACTCTCGTCCATCTCTTTCTTGATCATAAAATTCTTTTTCTATACCTACCAAACCTATATTTGAAGGAGCTAAATGCAAAGTAGGTATGGATGTTTTTAAAATAATTTGGGAAAGTTTTTTACTACCTATAAGAACATGATAGATATTAAATTCATAATCATTTCTATGAAATCCAAGCCCGGTTGTAGCGTTTGATTGAGGATCAGCATCTATAAGTAAGACTTTTTTTTCAGCTACTGCTAAAGAAGCAGCCAAATTGATAGCTGTAGTAGTTTTGCCAACGCCGCCTTTTTGATTGGCAATAGCAATTATCTCTTTCACTCTTACTTCTCCTTTTTTAAAAAGCTCTGAGCTAAAATATATCTAATTTATTCCGAATTCAACTCTTTTTTATCTATTACTATAAACTTTTTTATTATTTATCGTTATAGAACCATCTTGATTTAGTATTGCATCATTTAAAGACACTATATCATCTTCAAAATGGAAATAAAACTTTTTTGCTTTTTGAAATTCTATCTTATATTTGCTAAAAACTTGCTTCCATGAAAAATTTTTTTTAATTTTTTTTATAAACTCTTCTATGAGCTTTATTTTATCTATAGATATATCAAGCTTGCCGAAATTTTTCGGTGAAGTTACTATATTTAGACCTATGGAACAAATAATATTATCATCACTTTTAAAGGTAATAACTCCACCTATTTTTTTATCATCTATATAAAAATCATTTGGCCATTTAAGCCATATTTTAGAGCCTTTTGAAGCCAATATATCTTTTAAAATACAAGCATAATATATAGAAATGGACTGCAAAGGTAAATCTTTTGGTAAATGTTTCAAATTTACACAAAATGATAAAAAAAGATTACCTTTTTCTCCTATCCAACTATTTCCTCTACTTCCAATTCCATCAGTTTGTTCATCAGCATAAACTAAAACTAAAGGTAAAATTTCACCGTTTTTAACAGCTTTTAAAAGATATTTATGAGTTGAGCCGATACTATCAAAATGTATTATCTCAAATTTTTCATTTTTTTTCATTTTTCATTTTTAATTTTTAATTATTAATTATTAATCTATCCCCGATTTTTAGTCTCTTGCCTGTGATATACTCTTTTGCACTCATATCTCTTTTTGATGGAGGTTGGATTCTATGAAGTACTATTGTGCCTATTTTACAACCTATTGTCACATCACTATCATTTATTTCTAAAATTTCACCCTCTTTAAAAGTCCCGACATTTTCTAAAAGAGACATTTTTTTTATCTTAAGTCCATTTTTTAGGTAAATCCCCGGCCAAGGTGTATAAGCTTTGTACTTTTTATATATATCTTTTGCATTATCAAAGCTTATCTCTCCATCACTCTTTTTTATCTTTTTAGAATATGACTTTAAAGCCCCAAACTGTTCAAGAGGTTTTATTTTTTCAAACTCTTTTAAGGTTGTGATACAAAGTTTTGCTGCACTTAAGGATAGTCTTTCAAAAAGTTCGCCTACTATCATATCTTTATCTATCTTTACTACTGAATAAGCCAATATATCACCTGTATCAAGCCCTTCATTCATAAGCATTGCTGTGATACCTGTTATCTCGTCATCATTTAAAAGTGTAGCTTGGATAGGACTTGCACCTCTATAATTTGGTAGCAAAGAAGCATGCAAGTTGATACAAGGTGCTATTTGAAGTATATCTTTAGGAAGTATTTGTCCATAAGCTGCGACTATGATAAAATCTGGAGTTAATTTATTTATAATATTTATGATACTTTTATCTTTTAAAGAGTTTGGTTGGTAAATTTTTATATTATTTTTTTTCTCAAGCAATATCTTTTTTACATAAGGAGGAGTTAGTATCTGTTTTCTACCTACGGGCTTATCCGGCTGAGTAAAAACCGCGCATACATCTATATCACTATCGCCGAGTAATTCCTCAAGTATCACACCCGCATAATCAGGCGTACCCATAAATATAACTTTTTTCATTTTATTTAATCCTCTTTAAATACTAATTTAATTCCTCTTGTTTACAAAATAAAGTTCCATTTTTATGGATACCTTTAAGCAAAAAGCTTTTTGCATCATCAAGATTTAATCCATCGGCTAAAAACATCTTCTTTCTTCTTTTTATAAGAAAATCTGCTGCTTTAAGCTTAGTAACTATACCCCCTGTAGCAAAAAAATCATTTGGATTAACTTCAAGATCTATCTCATCTTTTGTAATATTATGCACTATTTTCTTTATCTTAGCATCACCGTTTACTCTTGGATCTTTATCATAATATCCATCAATATCCGAAAGTACGATAAGCATATCGGCATCAAAATAGTATGTAACATGAGCTGAAAGTCTATCATTATCTCCAAAAACCAACTCATCAGTTGCAGTTGTGTCATTTTCATTGATTATAGGAATAACTTTATTTTTCAAACATACCTCTATGGCATTTTTAGCAAACTCTGTTCTTTTCCTAGAGTCAAAGTCACTAGCAGTAAGTAAAAATTGTGCTGTAAGTTTATCAAATTTTTCAAACTTTTTTTGATACTCTCTCATTAAAAAAGGCTGTCCCACTGCAGCAATGGCTTGTCTATTTGCTACAATAGACTTATCTAATTTTATCTTTGAATATCCTGCAGCTACCGCACCGGAACTAACAAGTATAACTTCATATCTATCGTGTAAATTTGAGAGAAATTCAACCAAATTTAACATTCTAGTTTTTGCTATACGATTATTTTCACTTAAAACATGGCTACCGACTTTTACAACAACTCTTTTCATATCTTTTACTCCTCTACTTCTTATCCTCCGAACCAAAAGCTCTAACTCCTTCAAATAATGCAAATTTTATAGCTTCTATATTTATATTGGCGACAGAAGATATAGGACATACAAAAAATGGCAACTCTTTTTTTATAATAAAGTCATCTTGATTGTAAAATATATAATTTTTATTAAAACCGTATTTATTGCTACTACTTTTTTCCACTCCGATACTATTGAAAAAAAGATCTATTTTTTCATTTGCTTCATCGGCAGAAATTGTATCTATCTTTGTAAAAGCTATGGCAAAATGATTATCACTGAGCCTATTTGAATAACTATTTAATTCATATTTTAAAGCTTCGTATTGATCTTTTAACTCTCTATAATTTGAAACATCAAGCATAAAAAGTAAAAACTTTGTCCTTTCTATATGTTTTAAAAATTCAAGTCCCAACCCCTTACCGTCACTTGCCCCTTCGATAATACCGGGGATATCTGCCATCACAAAAGAGTGATAATCATCTACATTTACCACACCCAATTTTGGAGTAAGAGTAGTAAATTCATAATTTGCTATCTCTGGAGTAGCATTTGAAATAGTACTGATAAGAGTTGATTTACCGACATTTGGAAATCCAACAAGTCCTACATCAGCAATGAGCTTAAGTTCTAGTCTTATCTCTTTTTCTTCACCCGGAAGTCCGGGTTGAGCATAAGTTGGTCTTTGGTTTGTTGAACTTCTAAAGTGCCAATTTCCAAGTCCACCCTTTCCACCTTTTAGAAAAACTCTTCTACTTCCATTTTCCACCATATCCAAAAGCACTTCACCGGTTTGATCATCTATGATCTGAGTTCCCGGCGGTACTTTGATGGTTAAAGATTCACCTTTTTTGCCATACCTTTTTCTACCCTCACCCGGTCTTCCGTTTTCAGCCTTAAGTACATTTTTGCCTCTTAAGTGAGATAAAGTATGAGTATTGTTATCAACTTCTATGACTATATCTCCACCTTGACCGCCATCTCCGCCGTCAGGTCCACCTTTTATAACAAATTTTTCTCTTCTAAAAGAGACCGCTCCCGCTCCGCCTTTACCGGATTTGAGAGTAAGTTTTACATTATCACTAAACATTATTTTCCTTGAAAAATGAAGAGACTAAAGAGCTGTAGGCTCGGAAGTAAAGAAGAATAGGAGTAAAGGAATAAAGGCAAGGAAGCTACATATCTCCCTTTCTCCTTCATCCCTCATCCTTCAGCCTTAATTTAAGCTGCGGGGTAAACTGAAACTTTTTTTCTGTGTTTATCTTTTCTTTCAAATTTAACATAACCGTCAATCAATGCAAAAAGAGTATGGTCTTTTCCCATACCTACATTATTTCCGGGATGTGTAGCAGTTCCTCTTTGTCTTATGATGATATTTCCTGCTCTTACAAATTCACTTCCAAATTTTTTGACACCTAAGCGTCTTCCTGCACTATCTCTATTATTCTGGGTACTACCCTGACCTTTCTTGTGAGCCATTTTATCTCCTTAACTTAAACTATATTGATATACTTGTAACTTTAACGCGGGTATATTCTCTTCTAAAACCTTTTTTTAGCTTAGAGTCTTTTCTTCTTCTCTTTTTAAAGATAACGACTTTTTTTGCTTTTGCGTTTGCTACAACTTCTAGTGTTACTTTTGCTCCATCAATATATGGAGTACCCACCTTAAATTCATCGCCACCGACGGCTAGAACTTCTTTTACCTCTATAGTGTCTTTTGGCTGAGCGTCAAGCTTGTCGAGATTTAGAAAATCTCCCTCTTGAACTTTGTATTGCTTCCCACCATTTTTTATGATAGCATACATTAGCTATTCCTTCGTTCATTTATTTAGTCCATAAGACTATGAACGCGAATTTTACTCTAATTTTATTTAAAAGTTAATTAAACATGATAAATATATAACTGCTTATTTAAAAATTTCTATAAAATCATAAGTTATGAAACATACCAAGCACATATCTTTTCAATCCCTTCTTTTAGTGATATTTTGTGTCTCCATCCCAAATTATTTAATTTTGTTACATCTGTAACTTTTTTCATAGTTCCGTCAGGTTTATTAGCATTAAAAAAAAGTTTTCCTTTAAAACCTACGATACTTTTAATCAGTTCTGCGAGTTCTTTGATACTTATATCTTTTCCTGTACCGATATTTAAAAAGTGAGTATTTAGTTTTGACAAATCTTGTATATTAATTTTTTCCATAAGATATATACAAGCATCAGCCATATCTTCACTCCATAAAAATTCTCTCATAGGATTACCTGTACCCCAAATTTCTATAGAAACAGATCTGGATGTTGAGTGTTGAGTACTACATTTTATTCCATAATAATTTAATGCATAAATGATATCTTCTTTGCTGGATTTGCCATCAACTATCTTTTCTCTTTTTTTGAAATCTTTACTATTTGTTACTATTTTTAAAGGATTTTTATCCAAATCTTTTCTTATAGCTTTCCAATCATCTTTTTCAAATGCTTTTCCAAGATAAATTTTTCTAATAAGTGCAGGCAATACATGAGACTTTTCAAGGTCAAAATTATCATTTGGCCCATAAAGATTGGTCGGCATTACTGAAATGAAGTTTGTATTGTATTGGATATTGAAACTTTCACACATTTTTATACCGGCTATCTTTGCTATAGCATAAGGCTCATTGGTATATTCAAGTTCACTTGTCAGTAAATACTCCTCTCTCATGGGTTGTGGAGCATTTTTGGGATATATGCAGGTGCTTCCAAGAAACATAAGCTTTTTTACTTTGTATTTATACGCATTATATATGATATTATTTTGAATCTGCAGATTTTCATAGATAAAGTCTGCTCTGTAAGTATTGTTGGCAACTATACCGCCGACTTTTGCTGCAGCTAAAAATACAAACTCCGGTTTATATTGTTTAAAAAATTCTTGGACTGCTATACTGTCCAATAGATCTACTTTATACAAGTTAGTAGTGGACAATAGATGATGATTGGCAGGAATTCTTTTATGAATAGTCCCTATTATATTTGTATAACCTTTTTCAAGAAGTTTTTTTACTATCGCACTACCAACTAAACCTGTAGCTCCAAAAACAACTATTTTACTGTTTTTATTCATCAACAAATCCTACTCAAAATAATTCATGATAGTATAACCGCCTTGTTTTAAATACTCATCTTTTTGCATAAGTTTCAAATCATTAGCCATCATATCATGCACCAACTCTTCAAGCTTGTATTCTCTTTTCCAGCCAAGTTTTTGTTCTGCTTTTGTGGGATCTCCAAGAAGAAGATCTACTTCAGTCGGTCTAAAATACCTTGGATCCACTGCAACAACTATAGTATCAGTAGTAGGTAATGAGTATTGGCTAGTATGTTTTTTTCCACTTATTACCCTTTTATAAAATAGATCTTCATCTATACTGTCAATAATCCCTACCTCATCTAAACCGTTACCCTCAAATCTCAACTTAATTCCTAAATACCCGAATGCCATTTTTACAAAATCTCTTACAGATGTTGTCTGTCCTGTTGCTATAACCCAATCCTCAGGTTTATTATACTGAAGTATCATCCACATCATTTTTACATAATCTTTTGCATGACCCCAGTCTCTTTTAGCATTTAAATTTCCTAGATAAAGTTTATCTTGAAGTCCTAAAGCTATCTTACTTACTGCTCTTGTTATCTTTCTTGTTACAAATGTTTCGCCTCTTACAGGTGATTCGTGATTGAATAGTATCCCATTACATGCAAACATATCATAAGCTTCTCTATAATTTACTGTTATCCAATAAGCATACATTTTTGCTACCGCATAAGGACTTCTTGGATAAAACGGCGTATCTTCATTTTGAGGAACTTCTTGCACTTTTCCATATAATTCACTAGTACTAGCTTGATACATCTTCGTCTTTTTTTCAAGTCCTAAAAGCCTAACTGCTTCAAGTATCCTTAAAGTTCCTATTCCATCAGCGTTTGCCACATATTCAGGCTCATCAAAACTAACTGCTACATGGCTCATTGCTGCTAAATTATATATTTCATCAGGTTGAGTTTCTTCAATAATACGAGTAAGATTCATACTATCAGTAAGCTCTCCATAATGAAGCACAAAATCCCTATTTTTTACATGAGGATCTTGATATAAATGGTCTATTCTATCGGTATTAAATAAACTTGTTCTTCTTTTTATCCCATGAACTATATAACCTTTTTTAAGTAAAAATTCAGCCAAATAGCTTCCATCTTGACCTGTTATACCTGTAATAAGAGCAACTTTACTGTTGGTGATAGAAGTTGACGATAGTTGTTGATTATTGCTTGTTTTCATTTACTTCCTTTTTTATTAATTTTATAAGTCCATTTCCATTATCTTCGTCACTAATTCCTTTCAAAATCATCTTGCAATCTTACAATATCATCTTCATCAGTATATTCTCCTACTTGAGCTTCTATAAGCACTACCGGTATCTTTCCATCATTGCTAAGGCGGTGAATTTCTCCCATTTTTATATATGTGGATTCGTTTGGTCTTATTAGTTTTGTTTCATCACCCACCGTTACTGTTGCAGTTCCGCTTACTACTATCCAGTGCTCATTTCTATGAAAATGTTTTTGAAGGCTTAGTCTTTTACCCGGTTTTACTACTATCCTTTTTATTTTATAACCATTATCTTCTATGAGGGTTTCGTAAGTTCCCCATGGACGATGAACTAATGAGTGGGTAGTCAATAGCGGATAGTGTTGAGTTTTTAACTGTTTTACTATATCTTTTACTTTTTGAGTTTTTCCTTTTTTAGATATAAGCAAAGCATCTTTTGTGTCTATGACTATACAATCTTCAAGTCCTATTGTAGCAATTACTTTCTTTTTATCATCACTATAATAAAAATTATCTTTGCTATCTTCTTCAATTATCCATTCTACATTATCCATTTTCAATTCTTCGCTAAGTGAATCAAAACTTCCTACATCACTCCAGTCTATGTCTGAGTGTACCACTTTTACTTTTTTGGACTTCTCCATAACGGCATAATCTATACTGTCTTCTGGAATATTTAACATATCACTATGAACTATTCTAATAATATTATCTTTTTTTGCATTTTTAAAAGCTTTTTTTGATGCTTCATAAATTTTTGGAGAGTATTTTTTAAGCTCTTCGAGGAATACTCCTGCCTTAAAACAAAACATACCGCTATTCCAAAAGAAAAATTGAGAATTACTTTCTAAATATTGCTTGGCAGTTTCAGCATCAGGTTTTTCATGAAATTTTACAACATCCAATCCTTCTAATTTTTCATTTTTAATTTTTAATTTTTCATCAGCTTCTATATATCCGTATCCTGTATTTGCTTCGGTCGGTATTATGCCAAAAGTTACTAGATAGTTTTGTTTGGCTAACTCTTTTGCTTTTTGTATTACTTTTATATACTCTTTTTCATTTTTTATAAGATGATCTGAAGGGGTAACTAAGACTATCTCTTCTTTATCCAATGCCATACAAGACAGAGCAATAGCCGGTGCTGTATTTCTTCCTATAGGCTCTAGTAAAAATTGAGAATTGAGAATTGAGAATTGAGAATTTTCTTCCATTTGATCTAGGGCTAGAAAGTATTGGTCTTTATTGGATACTATAAAGTTTTTATCACATACTTTCGTGTTTCTTTCTACTGTCATCTGAAATAATGACTTACCGTCAAATAGCTTTGCAAATTGTTTTGGCATAAGTGTTCTACTTATCGGCCATAGTCTTGTGCCACTTCCTCCACATAGGATTATATTTGTCATTTATTAACTCCATTTATAATTCAAAGGCACCTCTAACAATGGATGATACCCTTAAGAAAATATTTATGTTTCATTACTTATGATCAATAAACCTTTTTTATACAATTTCAAATGAGATTATACTATTTTTCTGCTTGACGATATAACACCAAGCAACAATAATAAAACTTTTTTATTTAATTGTTTATAAACCTAAGCATAACTTTGTCAGGATTATCAGAAAATAGTGCTACCTCTTGCTTATCTAAAAGTTTCATAGGCGTCATATCTACAATATCATCACTTTCATAAAAGTATTGCAATATTGTTCCATTATATTTTTTATACAATTCCCCATCTTTTTCAAAAAGAGTTATATTCGTATCTAGTACTTTTCCGTCAAATACTGCATCAATCGCTAAAAATAGTCCATCATCCTCTTTTACCATAGTGCCGTCAGCTACATCACAAAAACCATGTAAGGTATTTATATCACATATAAAAATACCTCCTTTTTTCAAGGCATTTTTTATATAGCCTAAAAATTTATTAAGTGATTTTTTATCCATATAATTCAAAACATCTGCTACTGCAATTATAGCATCGTATTTACCGGTTATTTCGGATATATTTTTACATTCAGCATCCACTCCTCTTTGTTTAGCAATTTCAACCATCTTTTTGCTTAAATCTATACCTTTAGCACAATATCCGGCTTCACTTAGAATCTCCAACATCCTACCGTTTCCACATCCGACATCAAGTACACTTTTTATATCAAAATCTTTCAAAAGTTTTATGTAGTAACTGTAAAGTCTTTCGTAAGTATCATAAAATCCGATATAAGGCTCTATTTTAGCATACAAATCCAAGCTCAAATATGGCTCCTTAAAAATCCTTTAACAGCACGCCAATACCCTTTTGAGTCCGGATATTTGCTCCAAAGAGAGCTAGAGCCGTGATGACCTTTCATAATAGGGATATAAAACTTTTTTTCACTATGGATAGCATCATATATAGGCTTCCAATAAGGCTCTTCTTGCCTTGCGCTAGTGATAAATATAGGAACTCTTAACTTCTTTGCCGACTCTTTTATCCAGTTTGGAGCTTTGCCGAGTTTTGTAAAATACTCTCCCGGAGAAAAAGAGATAACTTCATCAGCTAAGCTTTTATCATCTCCTACTATTTTTATAACAAGTGCTGCCGAGTACGAACTCCCCCAAGCTATCAACTTTCCTTTTGCAAAATGCTTTCTAGCAAACAAAAGTGCCGCTTTTATATCCTGCACGGCATCTAAGTAAGTAGTAGGTTTACCTTTTTTCTTGGCATCTTTTAAAGTCAGGTTAATAACCCCGTTTACACTTCCGCCGCTTCTTAAGTCAACAGCCATACAGTTAAAACCAAGATCATTTAGCTTTAAAGCTATCTCATCATACTCTCCCCTACTCCATCCTGCTCTATGGAATAGTACTATAAAAGGAGTTTTTTTATCGGGATTTTGCAGATACAAATCTGCTGTGATATTTACTCCGTCAAGCGAGGGAAAAACGATACTCTTTTTTACTCCCGCTTGTAAAAATAGAGTAAAAAAGAGTAACAAAAAAGCTAATTTTTTCAC
>JALVWI010000163.1 GCA_027038335.1 Campylobacterales bacterium
GATACATCATGATAGATGAGTACCAAGATACAAATGAACTTCAATATAAACTTTTAAAAAAACTTTGCTCTACTCATCAAAATCTCTGTGTGGTGGGAGATGATGATCAAAGTATATATGGCTGGAGAGGAGCAAATATCAAAAATATCCTTGAATTTCCTAATGAATTTAAAAATACAGCCGTAATAAAACTAGAAAAAAATTACCGCTCAACCAATCAAATACTAAAAATAGCAAATAACCTTATAGAGCATAATAGAGGGCGACTAGGTAAAAAATTACAAAGTGTAAACGGTGATGGAAAGGATATAACATTTTTAGAATCAGATAATGAAACAACAGAAGCCAATATCATTGCAAATAGGATAACAAAACTTATACAAAGCGGCATAAGTGCAAATAAGATAGCCGTACTTTATAGGATAAATGCTCTTAGTCGCTCTATCGAAGAGGGGTTAAATAGAGCAGGAATTCCATATAAAATGGTAGGAGGTATAAAGTTTTATGAAAGAGCTGAGGTAAAAGATCTTATAAGCTACTTAAGAATCATAGCCAATCCGCATGATGATTTTTCATTTAAAAGAGTTATAAATAGACCCAAAAGAGGTATAGGAAAAGTAACTATAGATAAGATAACAAAAGCAGCTTATGAAAACAAAAGTTCTATTTTTCAATTTTTATCTAAAAATTTAGATGAAGTAGCAAAAATATGTAGCAAAAAAAGTTTTGCTGAAATTAAAAAATTTATAAGAAATATAAAAAAGCTCAAAAAAAGCTTGAATGATTCTACTTATGACTTTATAGATAATTTAGAAGAGACTTTTCATATCAAAGAGTACTATCAAAAACTTCCTGATTCTTTAGAAAAAGTGGCCAATATAGATGAATTTTACGGAATGTTTAGAGACTATATACTGACAAATCCCGAAGCAAGTATAGATGACTTTTTAAACGAGATAAGTCTTCAAAGTGATCAAGACCAGATAGATAACCAAAGTATATCCGTTATGAATATCCATGCAAGTAAAGGTTTAGAGTTTGAGTATCTATTTGTTATAGGGTTAGAAGAGGGATTTTTCCCTATAACCGGTGAAGGAAGTGATATAGAAGAGGAGAGGCGACTAGGGTATGTGGCAATCACTAGAGCAAAGAAAGAGTTGGTTTTAAGTTGTGTCGGAAGTAGATTTTATAAAGGAAGAAGAACTCACTTAAATAAAAGTAGATTTTTGACAGAGTGTGGAGTATGCAAAGGAAGCTTGACTTTAGAAAAGAGTACTGTTTTTAAAAAAGGTGATTTGGTAAAGCATAAGATATTCGGCATGGGAAGAATTTTGGAAGTAAATAAGATAAAAAGGGAGTTCAAGCTAAAGATAAACTTCGGCGGAACAAAAAGAGATATCTTAGCATCATTTGTAGAGAAGATATGAATAGACTTTTTGTAGCAAATAAGCCTAAAAATATAAGTTCCAATAATTTTCTAAAAGATATAAAACGAAAGTATAAAGTAAAAAAAGCCGGTTATTCCGGAACTCTTGATCCATTTGCTGACGGTGTGCTTATAGTGGCTTTCGGACAATATACAAAACTTTTTAATTATTTAAAAAAAAGTCCAAAAGTTTATAGAGCTATTTTACATCTTGGAGCATATAGTCCTACATTAGATATAGAAGGCATTGAAAAGATAGAAAAGGTAGAAAGATTTGATCTCTCTTTTTTAAAAAATACCATTGAAGAGCTAAAAGGTGAGATAGAGTATCTTCCTCCAAAATACTCCGCAAAAAATATCAATGGCAAAAGAGCTTATAAATTAGCAAGAGAGGGAAAAGAGTTTGAGCTTAAAAAGATAAAAAGTACTATATTTGATATAAAACTTTTATCTTATGAACACCCTTTTATAACATTTGAAGTTTCTATAAGCGAGGGGGGATACATAAGAAGTATAGCACAAATTATTACGGACAAACTTCAAACAGTAGGTGCTTTAAGAGAATTGCAAAGATTAAAAGAGGGAGATTTTGAGTATAATGATGAAAAAGAGTTAGAGCCTCTTTTGTATCTAAATACTATATCCAATACATATTTAAAAGATTATGACGATATACTTCTTGGTAAAAAGTTGGATATCGGCTCATTTGATATAAAAGAGGATGGGATTTATCATTTGACAAATAAAAAGTATCTTACTATCGTAGAGATAAAAAACTCTGCAGTTAGTTACAAATTAAATAGGATAAGGATGCAAGGATGCTAGTACTATCAAGAAAACCGGGAGAGAGTGTCTTTATAGGCAATAATATAGAGGTCAAAGTAGTTTCTATCTCTAAAGATAGAGTAAAACTAGGTTTTGAAGCTCCAAAAGATATAACTTTGGTTAGAGGTGAACTTAGAATTGCAGTTATCGGAGCAAATATAGAGGCGAGTAAGAGTATCAAAGATATAACCGCACTTAAAAATCTCTCAATTAAAAAACAAAAATGACTTCCAAATCTTTTGCAAAAGTAAATATTTATCT
>JALVWI010000164.1 GCA_027038335.1 Campylobacterales bacterium
ATCACAAAAGAGCCAAAATTTTGGTTTTGGTTACATAGAAGATGGAAGAGTGATAATCCAGAAATCTATAAAAACTAAGAGACTTCTTTTAAATCACACTCTCTTGAGCGAGCCTCAAACAGTTTTAAAATTGTTAGAAAAAAAGCAGTAATTGCAGGACCTAAAATCATTCCCCAAAATCCAAAAGTTGTAAGACCTGCGATAATTGCAAAAAAGATAAGCAACTCATTCATAGTTGAAACATCATTTTGATGTACTCTATGGTTAATTTCTCGAATAATAAGAGGCTTAACAAAAGTATCTGCAATAATAGAGATAACAATTATAGAATATAGTGCAATAAAAATCGCTTCATCACTATGTCCAATAGAGAACTCATAAATCATAAATGGTAACCACATAAGAACACCACCAATAACAGGAATTAAAGAGGTGAAACCATACATAATTCCAAATAGTAAGCCATTGTATCCCATAAAAGAGATTGCAATTCCAAAAAGAGCACCTTCAAACATTGCAGTTGCAATAATAGAGTAAAAAACAACACTCATAACGGCAGAAAGTTCTCGTATAAGTAATTGTGCATCTTCGACAGACATCTGAACAATACGCTTTAAAAAATCAACCATACTTGAACTATTATAATTTGCAAAAAAGTAAAATACAATTATTAAAAAAGCGTTTTTAACAAATCCTGCACTAAGAGCACCAATTTTACCTGCAATTTTTAAACTATCTGCTGTTATAGTATTAATATTTACATCTTTTAAACTATCTTCAAAATATGGTTTTGCAAAGAGTAAATGTTTAGGAGGATTTTCAATAAAATGTTTTATATAGATCTCAACATTTTTAAGAGTATCAGGATTTAGATGATTTAATTTTATGGTTAAATTTGTTAAAAAATAACTCAATGGTGCGAAGAATAGTATAGCAAGCAAAAGACTTGACAACAGGGCTGCTACCATTTTAGAGTGAAATTTCTTTTCAAAATAATCTTGTATATTTGCTGTTGAAATTGACAACAAAATAGCAATTGTAATGACCATTAAAAAAGGTGCATACAAAAGATACATCCAATAAAGAGCAACGCCAAATAAGATGGCAATAAAATATTGTGCCTTCATCTAAAAAAGTGTCCCGTCTGCGTTTATACAACTCATATTTAAAACATCATAAGTAGCAGGTGTTGCCCTACGCCCCTTTGCTGTTCGCTCCAAATATCCATTTGCAATCAAATAAGGCTCTAGTACATCTTCAACTGTCCCTTCATCTTCACTTAAAGCTGCTGCAATGGTACTAAGCCCCATAGCTCGTCCATTTGCAGATACAAGAAGATTTAAAAGGCGTAAATCCATCTCATCAAAACCATGAGAGTTTATACCAAGCTCATTTAGTGCATATTTTGTTCTCTCATGAGTAATATTTACCTCATCTGCTACATCTGAAAAATCTCTTACACGACGAAGTAAACGAAGTGCTATACGAGGCGTGCCTCTACTTCTTTTAGCCATCTCAAACGCAGCTTCATAAATAATCTCTTTTTCAAGTTTCTCTGAAGCCTGCGCAATAATTCGGGCAAGTTCATCATTTGAGTAAAAGTTCATACGAAAACTCATTCCAAATCTATCACGAAGTGGATTTGAAAGCATTCCTGCACGCGTTGTCGCACCAATAAGTGTAAAACGTGGTAAATCAATTTTCACCGTCTGTGCAGCAGGGCCACTCCCTATGATAATGTCGATACGGTAATCTTCCATAGAAGAGTAGAGTATCTCTTCAACAGCAGGAGAGAGACGATGAATTTCATCTATAAATAAAATATCACCCTCTTCTAGGTTTGTTAAAATTGCTGCTAAATCACCACTCTTTTCTATCATTGGTGCTGCTGTTACTTTTATATTAGCATTCATCTCATTTGCAATAATAAGTGCTAAAGTTGTCTTTCCAAGCCCTGGAGGTCCATAAAATAAAACATGGTCAAGGGCTTCTTCTCGTTTTTTTGAAGCCTCAATAAATACAGCAAGATTTTTTTTAATCTGCTCTTGCCCAATGTATTCACTCCAAGCATCAGGACGCAGAGTAAGCTCATTACTCTCATCTTCAACACTAAAAGTCTCAATATCAACAACACGATCCATTGCAATTTCACCCATTAATATGTATGTTCCTCAGCTGGAAATGCTTTTGTTGCAACTTCATCGGCATACTCTTTAACTGCATTTTTAACCAAAGTTGCACCATCTAAATATTTTTTAACAAACTTTGGTGTGAACGCTTCAAAAAGTCCTAGCATATCTGAAAAAACAAGTACCTGACCATCAACATCAGCCCCTGCACCTATGCCAATAACAGGAATACTCACCGTCTCTGCGACCTCTTTTGCAACATCTGCTTTTGTTCCCTCTATCACCATACAAAACGCACCCGCTTTTTCTACTGCTTTTGCATCAGCAATGATAGACTCTCTTTGCTCTTGCGTCTTCCCCTTGACC
>JALVWI010000165.1 GCA_027038335.1 Campylobacterales bacterium
ACATTTTTTACAGAAGAGGGCTTACGCATAGATAGCGATATGGCAAAAAAGATAGAAAAAGCCTTTTTTCAGCAAAAATTTAGAAGAGTAGAGTATAAACGCATAGGAAGGATTTGGGAAAATTATATAAACCGTCTTGATGAGTGTCATAAATATAAAGCCGCACTTGAGAGTACCATAGATCATAAAATCATAAAAAAGAATAATTTTAAAGTGGTGATAGATCTTATGTTTGGAGGCACGAAAGATATATTTCCTGAAATTATGGCTGATATACAAGTGGAAAATATCATCTTAAATGCTTACACAGACTATCACAAAATGTCAAATATAAAACAAGTTGAGAAAAAATCCAAAGAGGAAGTGTCTGCCATAGTTAAAAGCTTAGGAGTTAATCTTGGAATTTTACTCTATCCAAACGGTCAAAGACTTGCTATCGTTACCGATGAGGGAGAAGTTTTAAATAAGTTAAAAGCACTTTTGGTTGTGCTTTACTTATATAACTTTGAGGCAAAAGATAAAAAGAGAATGGTGTTTTTGCCTACTTGGGCACCGGACTTCATGGATAAAACATTTGATCATCTCATCATTGAACGGGGGAAATATGCAAACTTTAAAGCTAAAAAGTTAAAACATTATGACTTGATAGCAACAACAGACGGTAACTTTGCTTTTACTGAATTTTCTTTGCATAGAGATGCTATATATGCGACTTTAAAGATAATGGAGCTACTTTCAAGATGGGATCAAAAACTATCCGATATTTCTAAAATAGTTGAAGAATTTTACTACAGCCAATCAAAAATAAAATGCACTCAAGAGATGAAGGGCAAAATTATGAGAAAATTCCTTCAAGTTGCCAAAGATAAAAAGTCTTCTACAGTTGATGGAGTAAAAATCTGGGAAAATGAAACTGACTGGGTTTTGATGATACCTGATCAATTTGGAGACTTTTTAAATCTATACATTCAAGCAAAAGATGAGATAAGTGGAGATGCTTTAAAAAACAGATATGAAACAATGATACAAGAGTGGATGGATAGTAAATAGTGTCTAAAAACCTTTGCTTTTTATGGCACATGCATCAGCCTAGCTACCAAGATAAAAACGGAGTATTACAAATGCCGTGGGTATTTTTGCACTCCATTAAAGATTATCTTGATATGCCTTGGCTACTATCTAAATACCCTAACTTAAAAGCTACTTTTAACTTAACTCCCACCCTAATAAATCAGATAAAGATATATGAAAAAGAGGGTTTTAAAAAGGATAAATTTTTATCTATTTGGATAAAAGATGTAAAAGAGTTAACTAAAGATGAAAAGAGTTATCTTTTAAAGATATGTAAATCAGCCCAATATGATACGATGGTAAAACCTTTTAAAAGATATGATGAGATATTTTCTTACAAAGAGTATGATGAGATAGCACTTTTAGACTTGCAAATGCTTTTTATGCTCTCATGGTGTGGGAATTATTTAAGAGAAAATGATAAAACCGTTCAAGAGTTGATACAAAAAGGAAGATACTTTGCTCAAAATGATAAAGAAAATCTTTTAGATACACTTTTGAGATTTATCCCCAAAATATTACCATTTTATAAAAAATTACTAAAAACTAACCAAATATCCATTTCAACTACCCCTTACAATCACCCGATCCTTCCGCTTCTGTTTGATATGGAAAATGCCAAGATTTCAAATCCTACAACTGTTTTACCAAAAGAGTATATCTCTTTGAGAGATGATGCTAAAAAGCAAGTTGATTTAGCCATAGAGCTTTATGAGAAAATATTTGAGCAAAAACCGACAGGATTTTGGCCTGCAGAGGGTGCGGTGGATGAAAAAAGTTTGCATTATTATAAAGAAAAAGATTTAAAATGGGTAGCAACAGATGAAGCGATACTCTATAAAAGTTTGAAACAAGATGATAAAGAGTTAAAATATAAAAGATACTCTTATAATGATATTTTTATAGGCTTTAGAGACCATTTTTTAAGTGATTTGATAGGATTTAGTTATAGATATCAAGACTCTTATAAAGCTGCAAATGATTTTATCGGGAGAGTGGAAACTAAAAAAGAGGGAGATACTATTTTTGTTATAGTTGACGGTGAAAATGCTTGGGAATTTTACAAAAACAATGCAAAAGACTTTTTTATGGCTCTTTATGAGTTTTTAAACTCCTCAAAAGATATAAAAACACTTACTTTTGATGAGATAAGCAGACAAAAAAGCAAAAATTTGACCCATTTACATCCGGGAAGTTGGATATACGGTAACTTTGATACTTGGGTAGGTCATAGTGAAAAAAATAGAGCTTGGGAGCTTCTTTATCAAACAAAAAGAGATATGCTAAAGTGTGATAAAAGAAGTGATAAAAGTATAGAAGATCACTTTTTAATTGCAGAGTGTTCTGATTGGTATTGGTGGTATGGAGAAGATCATTTTAGCGATTTTTTAAGTGAATTTGATACACTTTTTAGGTCTCA
>JALVWI010000166.1 GCA_027038335.1 Campylobacterales bacterium
TAGGAGATGAGCTTGATATAGATAAAATTGATGCGTCAATATCTAAATTTTATGAGCAAAATTATTTCAAAGATATATGGGTTGATGAAAATGATGGAGTTCTTACTTATCATTTTTTAGAAAAACCTATCATAGCTCAAGTTGAAATAAAAGGTTATGAAAATAAAAAAGATGATATAAAAACTATGATAGATGTAAAAAAAGGCGACATTTATGATGAAGATAGTATCAATAGTGCCAAAAACCAAATACTTTCATACCTTGAGAGCAAAGGATATTATGATAGCATAGTTGAAACAAAAACTCAAAAACTCAATAAAAATAGCTTAAAGCTTATATTTATCATTAGCAAAGGTGAAGAAATTATCATTCAAAAAGTTCATCTTTACGGTAGTAAAAATATAGATTATAGTGATGTCAAGTCCAATATAGCAAATAGACAAAAACAATTTTTAGGATGGCTTTGGGGTAGAGATAATGGAGAGCTAAAAGTTGACCAGCTAAAGTATGATTCTGCAAGGATAAAAGACTATTATATGAGAAAAGGTTATCTTGATGCGGAAGTCAGCACTCCTTTTTTAAGAACATATTTTGAAGATTATAAAGCAGATCTCTCATATCTTATCAACGAGGGAAATGTCTATACTATCAAATCAGTAAAATTTTCTCTTTCCAAACCGGTTATAAAGATAAGTGAATTAAAAGAGAAGTTGAAACTTCATAAGGGTAAAACTTTTAATGTAGATAAGCTAAGAAAAGATTTGATAATGATAAAACATACGATACAAGATCTAGGGTATGCTTATATGAAAGTTTATCCTGATATCAAGCAAGATAAAAAAAAGCATACCGCTTCCATAACATATCAAATTTATCCCGGTCAATTAGTCTATATAAATGATGTTGAAATTTCAGGCAATACAAGAACAATAGATAGAGTTGTAAGAAGAAGTGTTTACCTAGCTCCGGGGGACAAATACTCATATACAGACTTTAAAGACTCAATTACTGAACTTAAAAAAACAGGATATTTTAGTGATGTAGAGATAAAAACACAAAAAGTATCTGATAACAAGATAAATCTTCTTGTAAAAGTCAAAGAGGCTCAAACAGGAAGCATAACAGGAGGTATAGGATACGGTAGCTATGACGGCTTTATCATCAGTGCCGCAGTTGCAGATAAAAATGTATTTGGTAGCGGTATCGATACATCGGTAAATATTGATTATTCCTCTAAAAGTCTAAAAGGCTCCGTATCTTTTTACAATCCTAGAGTTTTTGACTCATCATATAGCCTTGGCGGCTCTTTGTATGATACTAGCAATGACTACTACTCATATAATGAGGATAAAGTCGGTGCAAGTTTAAATGTAGGAAGAAGATTTACTAGAGCTATAAGCGGAAGTATTGGATACAATATAGAAAAATCAAAGCTAAGCGATCTTGATAGCTCTTTGGATCCTACTCTTTATGATGTAGGAGATACTCTAAAAAGTGCTATTACGGTTTCAGCAAAATATGATACAACAGATGATTATTATCTGCCAAGACATGGTATGGAGATCACATCATCTGTTGAGTTTGCAGGAATCGGAGGAGATGAAAAGTATGTCAAAAATGTAGATAGATTTGCATATTTTTATGGACTTGAAGATTTGATAGATTATGACTTGATTTTAAGATATAAGGCACAATATAGGATAGCATTTGATAATGGCAATCTACCGCTAAATGAAAAAATTTATATGGGTGGATTATCAAGTGTAAGAGGGTATGAATCAAGCTCAATAGCACCTAAAAATAGCTCAGGTTCTTTGATAGGCGGTAAAATGATGTTTGCTAACTCTGTTGAAGCAAGCATACCTTTGGTAGAATCTATGAGAATGAGAGGTGTTTTATTTGTTGATTATGGTTTTATCGGAGAAGATAACTTTGATATAGATAGAGGAGGCATGGGTATGGGCA
This sequence comes from Campylobacterales bacterium, assembly GCA_027038335.1. GTDB lineage: Bacteria > Campylobacterota > Campylobacteria > Campylobacterales > JALSKU01 > JALSKU01. Next base: position 1,966 of record JALVWI010000166.1, read on the forward strand.
TAGAGTGGACTTCTCCACTAGGTGCTATTCAACTTATATTTGCCAAGCCTATCAATGACAAACCCGGCGATAGAACATCTACTTTTGAATTTTCAATGGGAAGAAGATTTTAGTATAATTACTAGAGGAAAAGGTTTATATAACTCTTTTACACACTCTTTATTTAAGATACATTTTTCTTTTTTGGAATATATAGTAAGTATCTCTTTATCAAAGTCAAATCCATAATCACTTTTGGATAAATTTTTATGGATACATTTTGAAAGAGAGAGTATAAAACTTAGCCATTGCAAAGTTTTCATATCAGGTAACAATTCTATATACTCTTTTACCCATGCTTCTTTTGGTAATTTTTTATTTTGATAAAGAGTAATAAATGCTATAAGCAATTTTTGAGAATGAGTATAGCCGTAATTTAATCCGTTTAGTATCAAATAAAAAGAGTGTTTATGACTTCCATAATAATTTATACTATAACCTATGGAAGATAGTTTTGCCGAGACAGCAAGTTCGTTTTTAAAACTATCGTCTATTTTATGTTTAGTTTTTAAAACATCAAATAGTTTTAAAGCATCTTTTCTAACACTATTTGCATAATCTTCATTTATCAAAAATCTATCGCACAAACTTCTAAGACTAGGATTGAAATTGGCTGGGAATCTAAAAGCAGAACTTCTTAATAAATCCTTTAGATAAACCCCCTCTCTTACACCCACTCCACTTGTTATCACTTGTTCTATGCCAAGATGATTTAAAACATTTACAAAGATAGCAACACCCTCTCTAAAAGTATCTAGTCTATGCTTTTTTATATTATATTTTTTCAGTTTTAAAACAGATGAAGAAGCTATTTTTTTAAGCAAATCATAATTTTCTTCAAAATTGTATTCATAAGCATGGAGTGTTTTTAGAGGATAATCTTTTGGCATAAACAACTTTGATATAGCTCTAGCTGTGCCACCTATAGCTATAGCCTTTTTTACTTTAAATGTTTGAGGTATTTGGATAAATTTTTCTTCTATAAATGATATAAGTTCTTTATATTTTACTTTTTTATCATAAAACAACTCTTTTAGTCTGATAGTTCCGATATCAAGTGAAATTGTATCAATTATACGACCTTCTTTGATAAGTGCTAGCTCAGTTGACCCTCCACCTATATCTATCGTTACTGCCTCTTTTTGCGGAGGCAAAAGATTGTGTGCGGCTATACCTCCAAGATATGCTTCTTGTTTGCCATCAATAACTTTTATATTTATACCTACTTCTTTTTTTACTTTTTGTAAAAAATAGTCTCTATTTGGTGCATCTCTAACGGCAGAAGTAGCAACACATAAAATTTTTCTACATTTCAAAGAGTTTGCAATCTGCTTAAAATCAACTAAAGCTTTAAGTGCTCTTTGCACAGCAACTTCTTGAAGATAACCGTCGTTTTCATAAGAGTTTTCGGAGATCCTAACTCTGCTTTTTGCTTCATAAATGATAGAAAAAGCATACCTGCTACTCTTTTTGCAGACTATCATCCTTGCGGAATTTGAGCCGATATCTATAACGGCAGTTATCTTTGCCATTGATTATTCTTCAGTTTGAAGTTGTTTGAACTTAAGTTTTAACTCCTCAAAAGTTTCCAAATTGTCGGTATCTGGAACAATACAATCAACCGGACAAGCATCCACACAAGCAGGTTCATCATAAGAACCTACACACTCTGTGCAAATATCAGGGTCTATAATATATACAGGATCAGCTTCTTCTATCGCACTATTTGGACACTCATCTCTACAAGCATCACAAGCTATACACTCTTCAGTAATTTTTAGAGACATTTTCATAACCTTTTTTGTAAAAATTAAAGTAGTTTATACATTAAAAAAGCTTTAGATAAATTTAAATGGAGTAATTTTCCTATGAAATTTCACAATAATTTGCAATAGGTAGAAAAATTGTAGCAATAGCACCTTGTTTATTCACTCTATTATTAAGGCTGATCATAGCTCCTATAGCATCAGCTGCACCCTTTGCAAGAAAAAGTCCTAGTCCGGTTCCGCTTTTATCACCAAATCTTTTAAATGGAGCAAAAAGATCCTTACTCTCATCGATCCCCGGACCCTCATCAATAACCTCTATATAAAAACCTTTTTCATTATTATAAGTTTTTATCTCTATATTTTTCCCCTCAGGGGTAAACTTGATAGCATTTTGCACAAAATTTTGTAAAATATGCAAAAGTAGAGTTGATTGTGTTTTTATAACATAACTTTCAGGTGTTAGGCTGATCACAATATCTTTATTTTCATGATGGGCTAAAAGCTTAAAGTTATTGGCATGTTCTTTTATAAAAGCTATCAAGTCCAAATCAACCGGCTTTTCAAATTGAGCCCCCTCTTGTCTTCCTATTTCTAAAATGTTACTTATCATTTTATTCATTTCATCAATAGTTTTATTATCAAGTTTAAGAGTTTCTATATATTTTTCAGGCTCTCTTTTTTTTATGAGTGTTACTTCATTTTTTGTTTTCATTACAGCTAGCGGGGTTTTAAGCTCATGTGCTATACCTATAAAGAGTTCTTTTTGGTATTTTACAAAAGTTTTTATCCTATCTATGAGTTTATTGATACTTATTCCCAGCGGCATAAACTCTGAAGGTAAATCATCTATATCTATATGGGTTAAAAAATTTTCATTAAGTCTTGAAAGTCTTAGAGTAAGGGATCTTATGGGATTTAAAAGTATTTGAGATAAAAAAAGTGCATAAAATATGATAAATACCATTGTTATCATATTGATGATAAATATATTTTTCAATATCTTTTGCAAAAGTAAGTCAGTTGAGGATACATCTCTTGTAACTGTTACAAAGGTAAATTTTTTAATATCCAAGGGATAATATAGTCTGATATAGTGCTTGTTATGCAAATTAAACTGTTCATACGATACTTTTAGAGGCAAATCAGGTCTAATAGTAACTGATATTTTTGCATTTGGAATATTTTCATCAGGTCTAAATATGTCTATACCTCCACTATTGTATCTCATAGAATTGGAAAAAAATCTAGCAGTCTTTTGCAAATCATTTGCTATATCTTCATAGATAGATATTTTTATGTAGTTAAATAATATCGTAGAAAATATTACAATTAGTGCCACCGAAGCGACAACTAATTGTAATATAAATTTATTTCTTATACTATTTTTATTTATGATTTTTTTGGATAACAAAATCTATAACCTCTTCTTCTAACAGTCTCTATCGTAGAAATGTTAAGAGGTTTGTCCATTTTTTGTCTTATTTGGTTGATAGCTACTTCTATAACATTTGGAGTAACTAATTCAGGTTCTTCCCAAATAGCGTCTAAAAGCTGCTCTTTTGAAACTATCTGATCACTGTGTCTTGCAAGTTGAGTTAAAACTTCAAAAGGCTTACCTTTAAGCTCTATCTCCTTGCCTTTATATGTGATCTTCTCTTCATCAGGATCAATCACAAGATCATCTATCTCTATCACATTTGTTCCGCCAAATCTAAGTCTAGCTTCAATTCTAGCTAAAAGTATATCAAAGTCAAAAGGCTTCTTGATATAATCATCAGCACTATTTTTAAGAGCGTTTATCTCACTCTCTTTATCATCTTTTGCTGAAATTACAACACAAGCAGTTCTAGGAGACTTTTGTTTTACAAGTGAAACCAAGTCTATTCCATCACCGTCAGGCAACATCAAATCAGTCAAAACCAAGTCATAATTTCTAATGCCTATAAAATATTCGGCATCTTTGAAATTTTCAGAACTGTCAGTCTGATAGCCATACTCTTGCAAACCCTCCGCAATAGTTTTATTGAGAGTAACTTCATCCTCTACGATTAATATTCTCATATTATTCCTTATCAAAGTAAATTTAAATAGAATTATAACATATTTTTAGCAAAATTTAAAGTTATTTTAATAAAAATTTAATACTTTTTTAAAATTTCTACTCCGACTAAGCAGTTTTTATAAACTTCCGGTTTATAAATGCTCATTTTTATACTCTTTATTTCAGGAAAATCAACTTTTAAAGCTTTACAAATTCCTCCAAGAGCATTTTCAAGTGTATCATACTTTTTATATTCTAGTAAATTGATGATAGCTTCTACCACTTGAGTATAGTCCAAAAAATGCTCATCCATATCGTAATCTATAAATGTATTTAAGATGATCTTTTGTCTATTTTTCCTCTCTTCTTCTAAAACACCTATAATAACTTCTAAAGTCAAATCCTTAATATGTATGTTATAAAGTGTCATGCTACCCTCTTCTCTTTTCCTTGTAATAGATTTATGATATTTGGAATATGTTTATATACTATAATAAAAAAAAGTATTATAACCGGTGCATGAGTATGTATGATAGGCATATCAGGATGCAGTATAAATGAAGCCAAAACGAGTGAAGTAAGAGCCAAAAGTGATGATAAAGAGGAAATTTTAAAGGTTTTTATGCAAACTGCCCATACTATTATGGCTATGATAGTTTCAACAGGCAACATATATATCATCACTCCCACACCCGTTGCCACACCTTTTCCACCTTCAAATTTCAAATATGGACTAAAACAATGACCCACAACCGCAAGTATAGCTATAGCCCATTTTGTCTCTTCGCTAACTCCAGCCATACCGGCTATAACCAAAACTATAAGCCCTTTTAAAGCATCTAAAAGCAGTGTGGCAGCCCCTAATTTTTTAGCTAAAGCAGGGTCTCTTTTTTTGATAACTCTTAAAACATTTGTAGCACCGATACTACCGCTTCCTTCACTTTTTACATCAACTCCACCAAAATATTTAGCCAACAAAAACCCAAAAGGAATCCCGCCTATAAGATAAGCTGCTATATAAAATTGTACATTTATATTTGTCAAAAAATCCATTTATATCCCTATATTTTTTCCATATTTTATCATAAATTGATAAATTGATATAGGGGTCAGGTGATAGTGATAGTACTATCACTATCACCTGACCCCTATTTTATCTGTTTTACTTTTTGATATAATTATAAAAAATTATCGAAGGATAGATTTTGGATAATAAAACTTTAAAAGATGAGATACTAAGATTGAAAAAAGAGTTGCCTGTTACTGTTGTGGCTCACTTTTATCAAAAAGATGAAGTTTTTGAGTTGGCTGATCATAGTGGAGATAGTTTACAGCTTGCAAAAATTGCCGCAAATGATCCCAAGCCCTATCTTGTTTTTTGCGGGGTTGCATTTATGGGGCAGAGCGTAAAAATACTAGATCCTAAAAAGAGAGTATTTATGCCTAGAGCTGCATGTTGCTCTATGGCGAGGATGATAGATGTGGAATATTTTGATAAAAATGTAGCTATTTTAGAAGATAACGGTATCACTAAAGATGATTTTATTCCTATCACTTATATCAACTCTAGTGCAGAAGTAAAAGCAAGAGTAGGAGAGCTTGGAGGGTATGTTTGTACTAGCTCAAACGCTAAAAAGATTATCTCAAAAGCTTTAGAACAAGGCAAAAAGATACTCTTCGTTCCAGATCGCTGCTTAGGAGCTAATGTGGCTAGAGATATGGGGCTTATTTCAGCTGTTATAGGAGAAGATAAAGATATAAAAAATGCTGATATTTTATGTTATAACGGTTTTTGCTCGGTTCATCAGCTTTTTAGTGTAGAAGATATAGAATTTTACAGAAACAAATATCCCGAAATCCTCATAGCAACTCATCCTGAATGTAAGCCTGAAGTTTGTGCGGCATCTGACTTTGTGGGTTCAACTTCACAACTTATAAAATATATAAAAGAGTTACCAAAAGAGCAAAAAGTAGCTGTCGGAACTGAATTTAATATGGTAAATAGACTAAGAAGTGAAAATACATACATACTATCTTCAACAAAGCCTGAATGTCCTACTATGAACGAAACTACTTTGCAAGATTTGTACGATACTCTCATATCTATAAAAAATAAAGAGTTTAAAAATGAGATAAAGGTAGATGAAAATGTTATAAAATGGGCAAAAATAGCACTTGATAGAATGATGGAGATAAGTTAATGATAAAAAGTTTTGTAAAAAAAGCACTGCAAGAAGATATAGGAAGAGGAGATCTTTTTAGGCTTGTTAGTAAAAAGAAAAAAGTTCAAGCAAAAATAGTTTCTAAAGATGAAGGGATTTTAGCGGGTGTTGATTATGTAAAAGCACTTTGCAAAGTCGAAAAGATAAAATTTGAATTTTTCAAAAAAGATGGCGATATTATAAAAAAAGGTGATGAGATCGCTGTGCTTGAAGGTAAATCCAACAAGATACTAATGTGCGAAAGAACTATACTAAATCTGCTTCAACATGCTAGTGGAATAGCAACAAATGTTCATATCTATAAACAGGAACTAAAAGATACAAAAGTAAAACTGCTTGATACAAGAAAAACAAGACCTCATCTAAGGATATTTGAAAAGTATGCTGTCAGATGCGGAGGCGGTAGCAATCACAGAATGGGACTTGATGATTGTTTGATGCTAAAAGATACACACTTAAAAACGATAGATGACTTAAAATCATTCATAGAAAATGCCAGATACAAATTGCCTTATACGACCAAGATAGAGGTGGAGTGTGAAAGTATAGAAGATGCCAAATATGCCATGGAGTGTGGAAGCGATATGGTAATGTGCGACAATATGAATATAAATGAAATAAAAGAAGTTGTAAAGTATAAAAATGAAAATTATCCACATATCCTGCTAGAAGCAAGCGGTAATATTACAAAAGAAAATATTTTGGAATATGCAAAAACAGGAGTAGATGCTATAAGTAGCGGAAGTCTTATACATCAGGCAACTTGGCTTGATTTTTCTATGAGAATATATGATGACTAAAAGGATAAAGTGTGGCTGATGATGAAGAAAAAACAGAAGAGCCCACCTCCAAAAAGATTGAAGATGCCAGAGAAGAAGGCAATGTTCCTAAAAGTCAGGATTTTAGCGGTTTTGTAACTCTTTTTGTTGCAGTAATAGCAGTTTTAACTTTAACAAAATTTATTGCTTTACATATTGAAAATCTATATAGATACTATATATCATTTGCAGGGGTTGATCTTACAAAAAATAGTATCCTTTCTATGGCGATAATTACAACAAAAGAGTTACTCTTGGCCGTACTTCCTATAGCTCTTTTGGTTGCTGTGGCAGGTGTTTTTGCAAATATTATACAATTTGGATTTATATTTTCCACAAAAGCTATAACACCGGATATAAAAAAAATAGATCCTATAAAAGGTTTAAAAAATCTATTTTCTATCAAAAAACTAATCGAAACTATAAAAGTTATACTAAAAGTCTCTTTTGTTTTTGTAGTTGCTTCATATTTTTTTATCTCTTTTACCAAACAACTTCCTCATGTGGCATATTATTCTATATTTGATCAAATTATATGGCTAAGAGACAAAATAATCATATTGGCTTCGGTTATGCTTATCCTTTTTCTCATCCTTTCCATTGCTGATCTTTTGATAGTCAGATACCAATATTTTAAAGATCTTAGAATGAGCAAGCAGGAAATAAAAGATGAATTTAAACAAATGGAGGGAGACCCTCAGATAAAAGCGAGGATAAAAAAGATACAAATGGAAATGGCTCAAAAAAGAATGATGCAAGAAGTTCCAAATGCCGATGTCATTATAACCAACCCTACACATTATGCAGTTGCTATAAGATATAATAGACAAAAAGATAAAGCCCCTATAGTTCTGGCAAAAGGCATAAATGAAGTTGCATTAAAAATAAAAGAGATAGGCAGAAAACATATGATACAAATAGTGGAAAATCCCCCATTGGCAAGAGAATTGTATAAAATATGTGATCTTGATAAGGCTATTCCTGAGTCATTGTATAAAGCAGTTGCTGAAGTTTTAGCTTTTGTATATAAAACAAAAGGAGTTAAGTCTTGACCCCTTTTGTAGATAAAAATTATCAAAAAGCTTATAATTTTATCAACGAGGCTTATCATATCGTCATAGCTTCTCATATCAATCCAGACGGAGATACTCTAGGTTCGATGCTTGGACTTGGAATTGTACTTAAAAAAATGGGTAAAAAAGTTACATATTTTAATTGTGAAAAAAATTTACCGAGAAAATTTGACTTTTTACCCTCATATAAAAAGATAAAGCAGATTCTGCCTGAGGATTATGACCTTTTTATCAGTGTAGATGCCGCTAGTTTTGAAAGAGTAGGTATAGCTCAAGATATCAAAACCCCATCTATCTGTTTTGATCATCATAAAACCAATACAAATTTTTGCACTATCAATATAGTCAACCAAAACAGTATAAGTACATCTTTGGTTATTTTTGATTTTTTAGAAACTTTTGAGCTTACTATAACAAAAGAGAGTGCGATATGTTTTTATACCGCTCTTGTGGAAGATAGCGGTTTTTTTAAATTTGATAGAGTAAACAGTGAAACTTTTGAAAAAGCCGCAAAACTTGTAGAGCTTGGAGCAAATCCAAATAAAATATCCGACCTTTTAACCAATAGAAATTCACTTGCCAAGATAAGACTTATGCAAAGATACCTTGAAGTACTTGTTTTAAAACAAAATGCTACAATTTGTCTATCTAAAATTACACTTAAAGATTTTGATCAAACAGGTGCTAAAAAAAGTGATAGTGACGAGTTTGTAAATATAGGTTTATCCTTGGCAACGGTTAAACTAAGCATCTTTTGTTATGAAATAGACTATGAAAATATAAAATTTTCCTTAAGAAGTAAAAGTGAT